>JAFLBI010000002.1:300000-470268 GCA_017303835.1 Chitinophagales bacterium | reverse complement strand
CCGGGCTCGTGGAGGAGACAGTGTTCAACTCATTAGACCATTCGTGCAGGTCGGAACTTACCCGACAAGGAATTTCGCTACCTTAGGACCGTTATAGTTACGGCCGCCGTTTACTGGGGCTTCAGTCAGGAGCTTTGACTTGCGTCGAACACCCTTCCTTAACCTTCCAGCACCGGGCAGGTTTCAGGCTCTATACGTCATCTTACGATTTTGCAGGGCCCTGTGTTTTTGTTAAACAGTTGGTTGAACCATTTTACTGAGACCACCCAGAAGGTGGTTGGCTTTATCCCGAAGTTACAGCCACAATTTGCCTAGTTCCTTCTCCACGGCTCACCCGAGCGCCTTAGAATATTCATCCCGTCTACCTGTGTCGGTTTGCGGTACCGGCTGCTATACTCGCTTTTCTTGGCAGAGATTTTATGGTTTCGCTTCGTCCGAAGACTCCACTCAGCGCACTATTCCGTCAGTACGCAACCACCACGTCTCTGCGTCACTTTCATTGTATAGCAGGTGCAGGAATATTAACCTGCTTGACATCAGCTACCCCTTTCGGGTTTGCCTAAGTACCGGACTAACCCTGATCCGATTAACGTTGATCAGGAAACCTTAGACTTACGGCGATGGAGTTTTTCACTCCATTTATCGTTACTTATACCTACATTTTCTTTTGAAATCGCTCCAGCATACGTCGCCGTACACCTTCGATGCAGATTTCAATGCTCCCCTACCACTCTAGCAAGCTAGAATTTAGAACTTCGGTTCGTAGTTTGATGCCCGATCATTTTCCGTGCAGGGCCTCTCGACCAGTGAGCTGTTACGCACTCTTTAAATGAATTGCTGCTTCCAAGCAAACATCCTGGCTGTTATAGAAGCCCCACCTCGTTTGTTCAACTTAACTACGTATTAGGGACCTTAGTTGCTAATCTGGGTTATTTCCCTCTCGGCCACGGACCTTAGCGCCCGCAGCCTCACTCCCGGAGATATATGTTAGCATTCGGAGTTTGTCAGGGTTTGGTAGGCGGTGAAGCCCCCTAGCCCAATCAGTAGCTCTACCTCTAACATACTTCAGAATCCGAGGCTGTTCCTAAAAACATTTCGGGGAGAACGAGCTATCTCTCAGTTTGATTGGCCTTTCACCCCTATCCACAGGTCATCCCAAGACTTTTCAACGTCAACGGGTTCGGTCCTCCAGTGTGTGTTACCACACCTTCAACCTGCCCATGGATAGATCACAAAGTTTCGCGTCTGCCCCAACTGACTAACCGCCCTATTTGGACTCGCTTTCGCTTCGGCTCCGTTAAATAAGAACTTAACCTCGCCAGTTAGGAGCAACTCGTAGGTTCATTATGCAAAAGGCACGCCGTCACAGCTTGCGCTGCTCCGACCGCTTGTAGGCACACGGTTTCAGGTACTATTTCACTCCCTTGTTCAGGGTGCTTTTCACCTTTCCCTTACGGTACTGGTTCACTATCGGTGTCTGAGGAGTATTTAGCCTTACCAGATGGTGCTGGTGGATTCGGGCAGGATTCCTCCGGTCCCGCCTTACTCAGGATACTGCTCGTCCTGATCAATTTGTACTTACAGGGCTATCACCTGCTATGGCCCCACTTTCCAGAGGGTTCAGTTTGATGATCACTTCTAAATGCAGTCCTACAACCCCGAATCGGCACGCCGATTCGGTTTAGGCTCTTCCCTTTTCGCTCGCCACTACTCAGGGAATCATTGTTATTTTCTTTTCCTCCCGGTACTTAGATGTTTCAGTTCTCGGGGTTGGCTCTCTTTCGAGTAACATACCTTCAGTATGTTAGGTTGTCCCATTCGGAAATCTAAGGATATAACGCTTGTGTGCAGCTCCCCTTAGCTTATCGCAGCTTACCACGTCCTTCATCGCCTCTCAGACCCTAGGCATCCGCCATGTGCCCTTAGTTGCTTTAAAAAATTTGAAATTGTAGTGATGTTACCACCACTATTGATTTTGATACTCTTGATGAGATCGCTTTTCCCAATATGTCAAAGATCTTGATCATCCAATTACATTGCTGTAATTATAGCGGATGAAAAGAAGATGTTCAGATAATGAATCTGCAGCCTGAAGCCAACATCTTATGTAAAGAACTAAAGTGGAGGATATCGGAGTCGAACCGATGACCCCTAGCTTGCAAAGCTAGTGCTCTAGCCAGCTGAGCTAATCCCCCGGCTGTCGTTTTAAGTAGACCCGACCAGAGTTGAACTGGTGACCTCTACATTATCAGTGTAGCGCTCTAACCAACTGAGCTACGGGTCTGAACGGGTCAAATAAAATCTGACAAAGAACAAAAATTGAAAGATTTGGAAGCAACGCGGTTAAACGCGTACTCTAAAAGGAGGTATTCCAGCCGCACCTTCCGGTACGGCTACCTTGTTACGACTTAGCCCCAGTCATCGATTTTACCCTAGGCAGCTCCTTTCGGTTACCGACTTTAGGTACACCCGACTCCCATGGCTTGACGGGCGGTGTGTGCAAGGTCCGGGAACGTATTCACCGTATCATTGCTGATATACGATTACTAGCGATTCCAGCTTCACGCAGTCGAGTTGCAGACTGCGATCTGAACTGAGATCAGGTTTTTGGGATTGGCTTCATATCGCTATGTTGCAGCCCTTTGTCCTGACCATTGTAGCACGTGTGTAGCCCTGGGCATAAAGGCCATGATGACTTGACATCATCCCCTCCTTCCTCGCGTCTTACGACGGCAGTTTCAGTAGAGTTCCCAGCATTACCTGTTGGCAACTACTGATAGGGGTTGCGCTCGTTGCGGGACTTAACCCAACACCTCACGGCACGAGCTGACGACAGCCATGCAGCACCTTACTGGCAGTGTATTGCTACAAAGTGAGCTTTCACCCACGGTCTCCCAGCATTCTAGCCCAGGTAAGGTTCCTCGCGTATCATCGAATTAAACCACATGCTCCACCGCTTGTGCGGACCCCCGCCAATTCCTTTGAGTTTCAACCTTGCGGTCGTACTTCCCAGGTGGGATACTTAATGCTTTCGCTCAGACACACACAGTGTATCGCGTATGTCGAGTATCCATAGTTTAGGGCGTGGACTACCAGGGTATCTAATCCTGTTTGATCCCCACGCTTTCGTGCCTCAGCGTCAATATATGTGTAGTAAGCTGCCTTCGCAATGGGTGTTCTATGTCATATCTAAGCATTTCACCGCTACATGACATATTCCGCTTACCTCCGCAATATTCAAGACTTATAGTATCAATGGCAGTTCTGGAGTTAAGCTCCAGGATTTCACCACTGACTTACAAACCCGCCTACGCACCCTTTAAACCCAGTGAATCCGGATAACGCTTGCACCCTCCGTATTACCGCGGCTGCTGGCACGGAGTTAGCCGGTGCTTATTCATCTGGTACCGTCAAGTGATCAAGAATGATCTTTTTTCGTCCCAAATAAAAGAAGTTTACAATCCAGAGGACCTTAATCCTTCACGCGGCATGGCTGGATCAGACTTTCGTCCATTGTCCAATATTCCTTACTGCTGCCTCCCGTAGGAGTCGGGCCCGTGTCTCAGTGCCCGTGTGGCTGATCATGCTCTCACATCAGCTACTGATCGTAGGCTTGGTGGGCCGTTACCCCGCCAACTACCTAATCAGCCGCACACCCATCTTCTAGCGCCGAAGCTTTAATATTAAGATGATGCCATCTCTATATGTTATGGGGTATTAATCCAAATTTCTCTGGGCTATTCCCCACTAAAAGGAAGGTTGTGTACGTGTTCCGCACCCGTTTGCCGGTCGCCATCAATGTATTGCTACATCATGCTGCCCCACGACTTGCATGTATTAAGCCTGCCGCTAGCGTTCATCCTGAGCCAGGATCAAACTCTCCATTGTAAATGAGTTGATCTGACTATTAACTTCAAATAAAATTAACGTCGGATTTAATGTTGTTACGTTCGTTTAACCTTACATCCTGCTTTCGCAGGAGTGCTTGTTGCTTCCAAACTTTCAAAGATCTTTTCGGCTTTTTTGCCGCCCCATTTTTGATTGGGGTTGCAAAAGTAGGAGCCTTTTTTATTTCCACCAAAATTTATTTGAGTTTTTTTTCAAATTATTTGGCTTCGATGTTTCTAAGAACTGTCGCTTTTTTTCAAGCGGACGGCAAAGATAAGGCGGTGATTTTTACTGGCAAATTTTATTTCAAATTTTTCTCACTTTTTTCTTTTTCACTCACACACCGCTCAAAGAACTTGCTTTTGATTACCGTTGTATTTCAAAAGCGGGCCGCAAAGATAAGCGTGAACACTTTCCTTCCAAATATTTTTTGAAAAAAGTTTTTCGCGATCTGCTGAAAACCTTTGCCAGCAAGCATTTCAGCACAATAAAAAAATTGCTGCGCAAATTGCGCAGAAATGATATCATGCAATGCATCATATATGCATCACACGATTTCTTGTAATAATCCATCAGGATAAAACACTTGCATTAAATATAATCCATGGCCAGGCACTGCAAAGTCGGCCTGCGTACAATCGCCGCTTTCAATAACAGTTCTGAAAGCTGCTACCGGATCTGCTGTTTTTTGTACCCTTAACATCGTTCCTACCAAGCCCCTTACCATGCCCCGCAGAAAGCGATTTGCTTTTACTTCAAAACAATAGCCATGTTCCGTTGCCACCCAAGCCGCTGATGCTATGTTGCACTGATAGGTGTTCACCTGGGTATTGCGCTTGGAAAAAGCCTCAAAATCACGGTACTCCGGCAAAACAGCAGCACAAGCCTGCAAATTTGCTAATTGAACAGGATAGGGATAATAGTATGCCCGCTCGTGCAAAAACGGATTTTTCTGATTGTAAATGAAGTACTTATACGCTCTGGCTACTGCATCAAAACGGGCATGCGCATCAGGTTGTACCGCATAAATAGCTTTCACGCTAATATCATGGGGTAGCAAGGCATTGAGGTTATACACCGCTTTGCCCTGTAAGTCAAGATCCGTATCAAAATGAAAGAAATTACCGTAAGCATGCACCCCCGCATCTGTTCTGGATGAACCGGTTAAAGGAATATCTACCCGGTAAAAAGTGCGCAAAGCCTGCTCCACCGCACTTTGTATGGTAGCCACATCATCCTGTACCTGAAATCCGCTGTAACGGTTTCCCAAATAACTTACTTCAATGAAATATCTGGCCATCGGCTGGGTATAATTGCAGCAGTAGACTGACTGCGGCTTGCAAAGCTATGCCTGTCGCGCTGATCTGCAAGCAATTGGGTTTGTGCAGTTCCTACCGGCTTTCCTGAACCAAGAACCACTTCATTCTCAGGAATATGCACCACAATGGTATCTACCTTGTCACCAGTCTTATCTACAAATACTAAATCCAAGCCCTTTTGTGTACTGAGTGTATAGGTACGAGAAATCTTTCCCGGCAAAGCGGGTGCTGTTATAGGCTGTACAACCAATATACTACTGTCTGCAGGCTTTGTCATTACAGGTGCTTTATCCTGCACCAGAGCTGGCAATAACTGTCCGAAGGGCTGCTCCAGCTCTCCATTACCCATGGAAGCTTTGTCTGCATCAATGGTTTTACCACTCACCAAATCTTTGAGTATCCAATTACCCTGACCAGCTTCTATCAATTCAAACCCCAGATCAGTATCCTTTACTTCAACCACAAAACGAATAGGCATGTTCTTACCCTTCTCCAAAAAACGAATCTCCATCAAATACCTGCCCCAACCCAATTGAGACACTGCCGCATAACCATGTTGCGAAGAATTAAAATCACGATCATCCACAGACACCGTAAAAGGTTTGTTATTGGCTGCCTGTAAAAAAAGAAAATGCTTGGTCTGCGCTATTGCTCCCAAAGTCAGCATCAGCGTGCACACCAGTAAACAAGCATATTTGCCGATAGGCGTTTTCATAAGGTCTTTAGTAAAATTATAACATCACCCGCTGCGATAGCAACTATCTTTACGACTTAACCATTCTTTCGCATTATGAAGAAAACGCTATTAGCGCTCGGATTATTTTCCCTGCTGGCCGCACAGGCTCAAAACACAACACCGGATGAATCCTGGAAATCGGTGTATCGTGCTACACCAGAAAAAACCAATGATCTGGTACACACCAAACTGCAAGCTGGTTTTGATTACGACAAGAGTCAACTCAAAGGCAAGGTTTGGCTTACACTGAGACCACATTTCTATGCAACAGATAGTCTGCATCTGGATGCTAAAGGCATGGATATTCATTCAGTGGCCATAGTTAGCAATAACAACAATCAGCCACTGAAGTATACGTACAAGAACGATGTAATACACATCAACCTGAATAAAACATATACCAGAGCTGAGTCTTACACAGTCTATATTGAATACACTGCTAAGCCAAATGAATACAAGGCAAAAGGCAGTGCAGCTATTACAGATGCCAAGGGTATGTATTTTATCAACCCTAAGGGCACTGAGAAAGATAAACCAACACAAATCTGGACACAGGGCGAAACAGAAGCCACCAGTGTTTGGGTACCTACCATCGACAAACCCAATCAAAAAACCACACAGGAATTCTACCTCACTGTACCTGCGAAATATGTAACCCTTTCGAATGGTTTACTGATTTCTCAAAAGCAGAACGGTAACGGCACACGTACTGATTATTGGAAAATGGATCAGCCGCATGCACCCTACTTGTTTTTTATTGGCGTAGGTGATTATGCAGTTGTGAAAGACAGCTACAAAGGCAAAGAAGTGAGCTACTATGTAGAAAAGCCATACGAGAAAGTAGCACGCAAAATTTTTGGTTATACACCAGAAATGATGAAGCTCTTCTCTGACAAATTAGGCGTGGAATATCCATGGGCTAAGTATGCACAGATTACCGGCGTTGACTATGTAAGTGGTGCGATGGAAAATACCACTGCTACTTTACACGGTGCAGGCGCACAACAAGATGCACGCGAATTACTCGATGGCAATAGCTGGGAAGAAACCATTGCGCATGAATTGTTTCACCAATGGTTTGGCGACTTAGTTACTACAGAAAGCTGGAGTAACCTGACAGTGAATGAAAGCTTTGCTAACTATAGCGAAGTAATCTGGGCAGAATACAAGCATGGCAAGGATGAGGGCAACTTCATCAATATGCGCGACATGAACGGCTATATCCAAAGCGGTAGCGAAGACAAACACCTGGTACGCTTCCATTATGCTGATAAGGAAGACATGTTTGATGCAGTGAGCTACAATAAAGGCGGTCGCATCTTACATATGCTGCGCAATTTTGTTGGCGATGATGCATTTTTCAAATCACTGAATAACTACCTCACCACTAATAAATTCAAAACTGGCGAAGCACATCAGTTACGTCTGGCATTTGAAGAAACTACCGGTAAGGACCTCAACTGGTTCTTTAACCAATGGTATTTCAGCAACGGACATCCCAAACTGGATATCAAGTATAGCTACAATGCTGACAATAAGCAGGCATTGGTGGTTGTAAAGCAAACACAAGCAAATAAAGTATATACACTGCCAACAAGCATTGATGTGTATTATGGCAATAAGCGTGAGCGTCACCAAGTTTGGGTTGATAGTAAAGAAGATACATTCTATATCAACGCCAATACCAAGCCTGATTTGATTCAATTTGACGGTGACCGTGTATTGCTGGCAGAGCGAAAAGACAATAAGTCTCTACAAGAACACTTACACGCATTCAGAAACACCGGAAAATATCTGGACAGAAGAGAAGCACTGGATGCAGCAGCTAAGAACCTGAGCAAGCCTGAAGCACTAGCATTTATTGTAAATGAAGGACTGAAAGATCCTTACTTCCGCATTCGTTTGCGTGCCATCACCAGTCTGGGCATGGGCAAGCCCGATGCAAGCGCAGTAGCTGTTTTAGAGAAAATCGCGCTACAAGATCCTCAGCGCATTGTACGTGCACAGGCTATTGATGCATTGGCCAAATTAAAGAACCCAGCTTACGCTGATATGTTTAAGAAAGCCGCGCAGGATTCTTCTTACTCAGTAGCCGGCGCAGGCTTGGTTGCATTAATGGATGTAGATAGTGCTGCCGCAGTAACTTTAGCTAAGCAATTAGGCAAATCTCCTGCCAAAGGCCGATTGGCTTCAGCTATTACAGATATCAGTATCAAGTCTGGCGATGAATCAGCATTTGAGTCTATTGCTGCAGGTTATGAGAATATGGGTATGAGCCAGGAAAAATTCCAGCAGACAGCTTCTTTTGCACAGTTCCTTGCGAAAGTGAATGATACAGCCAAATTCAAGAAGGGTGTTGACCTGATTGTTGGCTTTAAAGAAAGCATCCCTGAATCTTTCCGTGCACAAACCAACGCCTACTTCAACAATATCCTTACCGGATTGATGAATGCGAAAAAAGCTGCAGGTGCGAATGATCTCGCAGAGTATATCAAGAGCAAGATGGGCCAATAAGCCTACTCAATAGCTTACAAAGAAAAGCCCCTGCATTGTTGCAGGGGCTTTTTATATCGATTCATTTCATTAACTCCTTACCATCCACCGGAAGCACCACCACCTCCGCTGCTGCCGCCACCAAATCCGCCAAATCCACCACCACCGAAGCCGCCTCCGCCCCAGCCTCCACCGCCACCTCCGCGGCGTCCGCCACCGAGTACAGAAGACCAGAAGATCGCTTCAGCAATGTCGCCATAACCTCTGCGGCTAATCATTCCACCACCGCCACCACCTTTACGGATACTGGCTACAATCACGAGGATAATAATGAGAATAATGATGAAAATAAACATACCGCCACCTTCTTCCTCACCCTTAATCTTGTTGCGTTTTACTTTATACTCTCCAACTGCAGCTTTCGCAAGTGCATCAGTAGCACGATCAATACCACGATAATAATTACCCTCTTTGAAAGACGGACCTAATTCATAGCGAATGATATTATTGGCAACGATATCAGGAATAGCACCTTCTAAGCCATAACCAACTTCAATACGCACTTTGCGATCATCAATGGCTGCGATGAGCAGTACACCGTTATTGGTTTTCTTATTGCCGATACCCCATTCGCGGAACAGCTTGTTGGCATATTCTTCAATAGGATAATCTTCCAATGAGCGAATCAAGACAACAGCGATCTGGTTTGAAGTACTATCGTCCAAAGCCACCAGTTTCTGCTCCAGAATTTCCACCTGCTCTTTGGAGAGCACACCAGCCGCATCGTTCACCAGTTTTGGTGGATTGGGCTTGGGCAGAATATTCTGCGCAGACAGGAGCTGAACTGTCAGCAGCGAAAAAATGAACAGTAACTTTTTCATGGATTAAGCACCAAAGACGATATCGTCTGGTAATTCGTTTTTATCTGTTGCTCCGTCGTACGGAAAATGCTGATGCAGTACTTCACCGATATCATTTACCACGGCAGCCAATCCGCTTGCATAATCCTTGTTCCGGAAATGCTGCAACATTTTCTGTACTTCACTCTGCCAGAAAGCTTCGCCCACACGTTCGTGAATACCACTATCGCCAAAGACAGCCACCTGTCTGTCTTTCACCGCTACATACACGAGCACACCATTTTTTTCTTTGGTACGCTCCATTTGTAAGCCATGAAACAATTCAATGGCGCGATGCAGTGGATCCACATAACTGCATTTGCTTTCTATATACACACGCACTTCTCCGCTGGTGCGTTGTTCAGCTTCGCGAACAGCAGCCACCACCTGTTCCTGCTCATCGGCAGTGAGGAAGCGGTTAGAAGTGCGTGGGAAGAGTGAAAACATAGATCTGTCAATATTAGAATTTCACTTCAGGGGCTTTTTCAGCACCAGCTTCAGCTTTAAACGCTTCTTTGGTTTTGAAACCAAACATGCCTGCAAAGAGGTTCATTGGGAATGAACGCACTTTTACATTATAGTCTTTCACCGCAGCGTTGAAATCGTTACGAGAAACCTTGATACGGTTTTCTGTGCCTTCCAGTTGAGCCTGCAGACCGCGGAATGCTTCATTCGCACGAAGGTTAGGATAGTTTTCAGTTACCATCAACAAACGACCCAAAGCCTGGCTTAACTGGCCTTGTGCAGCCTGGAACTCCTGTAATTTCTCCGGTGTCAGATCCTTGGCATCTACTTTAATCTGTGTAGCGCTGGCACGGGCAGCAATCACATTCTGCAAAGTGGTTTGTTCAAAATTGGCTTCGCCTTTTACGGTATTCACCAAATTAGGAATCAGGTCTGCACGACGCTGGTAATCGCTCTGTACGTTTGCCCAGGCGTTATTGACTACTTCATCCTGCTTTACCAATCCGTTATAACCATTACAACCGCTGAATCCTACAAAAAGAACCAGAACGGCAATGACGATCAAAACAATGTTACGAGTGCTCATGATATGATTGTGTTTTAACTAAGTTACTTGTTTGTATTTGGATGCATGAAAAGATTACAATAAAAATGCCACTTCTTTCAAAGTGGCATTTTGTCTCTTGTTAAAAGCTTGTTATCAACCCTTTACCGCAGCAATACCGGGTAATACTTTTCCTTCAAAATATTCCAGCATGGCGCCACCGCCTGTGCTTACATAGCTGACTTTATCGGTAAAGCCAAACTGGTTTACGGCAGCCACACTATCGCCACCGCCTACCAACGAGAATGCACCACCCTGCGTTGCTTCAGCCACAGCAGTAGCAATTACTTTGGTACCATGTTGAAATTTCTCCATTTCAAACACACCCATGGGGCCATTCCACAAAATGGTTTTAGAACGTTTGATCACATTGGCAAACTGTTCGCATGCTGCAGGACCGATATCCAGACCCATCCAGCCATCAGGCACCGCATTGGAAGGTGCGGTAGAGGTATTCGCATCTGCCGCAAACTTATCGGCCAGAATAGAATCTGAAGGCAGGTGAATATTCACGCCCTTGGCTGCAGCTTTTTGTAACAGACTAGTTGCAGTGTCTAACCGATCTTCCTCACAAAGTGAATTACCAATTGTACCACCTTGTGCTTTCATAAAAGTATACGCCATACCGCCACCGATGATGATATCGGTTGCACGCTCCAATAAGTTTTCAATGATGAGGATTTTATCACTCACTTTGGCACCACCAATGATGGCGGTGAAAGGCTTTTCTGCTTTGTGCAATACACGCTCTGCACTTTCTACCTCACCTTCCATCAACAAACCAAACATGCGCTTGTCTGCTGCAAAGTATTGCGCAATGATTGCAGTAGAAGCGTGTGCACGGTGTGCAGTACCAAATGCATCATTCACATATACATCGCCCAGTTTGCTCAGCTTCTCTGCAAAAGCCGCATCACCTTTTTCTTCTTCTTTGTAGAAACGCAGGTTTTCCAGCAGCAATACTTCGCCAGCTTTTAATGCAGCCGCTTTATCAATCGCTTGCTGACCAATGCAATCATCTGCAAAATGCACCGGTGCGCCACCCAGTAATTTGCCAAGGTGTGCAACGATGTGGTTCAAAGAGTATTTGGCTTCAGGGCCTTCTTTCGGGCGACCGAGGTGACTCATCAGAATCACACTACCGCCATCGGCTAAAATCTTCTGAATGGTTGGCACAGCCGCACGCATACGCGTATCATCTGTGATGGCTTGTGTCTGCTTGTCGAGAGGCACATTGAAATCCACGCGGATCAATGCTTTTTGTCCCGAAAAATCGTAGTTGCTAAACTTACTCATAGCATGTTGAATTAAAAAACCGCAAAGTCTATTCAGATCATCGTAGCGAGGCAATCCTGCGCACAATATCCAACAGCCTTTGCGGTGATTATGAAAATAGTGTCTTAGACGAATTACTTACTGATCAATCCGGCAAAATACTTCACCGTACGAACCAGCTGAGATACATAGCTCATCTCGTTATCGTACCAGCTAACAGTACGTACCAGCTGGGTATCACCAACGGTCTGTACTTTAGTCTGTGTAGCATCAAACAATGAACCATAAGTAATGCCCACGATATCGCTGCTCACGATTTCATCTTCCGTATAACCGAAGCTCTCATTGGCGGCAGCTTTCATGGCAGCATTGATTTCTTCTGCAGTGGTTTTCTTACCCAATACCACAGTCAGTTCAGTTAATGAACCTGTAAGTGTTGGTACACGCTGTGCAGAACCATCCAGTTTGCCTTTCAGGCTTGGCAGAACCAGACCGATTGCTTTTGCAGCACCGGTGCTGTTAGGCACAATGTTTTGAGCAGCTGCACGAGCACGACGCAGATCACCCTTAGGGTGAGGTGCATCCTGTGTATTTTGGTCGTTGGTGTATGCGTGTACAGTTGTCATCAAACCATTTACAATGCCGAACTGCTTTTCCAACACATCTGCCATTGGGGCCAGACAGTTGGTCGTACAAGAAGCACAGCTGATGATGGTTTCGCTACCATCTAGGTTCTGGTGGTTTACATTGAATACGATGGTCTTCAGATCGCCGGTTGCAGGCGCTGAGATCACCACACGCTTAGCACCTGCAGTCAGGTGAGCAGCAGCTTTGTCTTTATCGGTGAAGAAGCCAGTACATTCCAGTACCACATCTACATCATGCTGACCCCAGGGAATATCTGCTGGGTTTTTCTGTGCGTAGATTTTTACTTCATGCCCATTGACAATGATGGAATTATCGGTGGCAGACACTTCCTGACCGAAACGGCCCTGTGCGCTGTCATATTTCAGCAAATGTGCCAGTACTTTAGGACTGGTTAAATCGTTGATGGCTACTACATCGATTCCCTGCATGTTGAAGATCTGGCGGAAAACCAGACGGCCGATACGGCCGAAACCATTGATCGCTACTTTTACGTTGCTCATGGATGCGTTTTTGATTAATGAAAATTTGCGCCGCTAAGGTACAGTTTTCAGGGGGAATGCTGGGGGCTGACAGCTTTGTTTTACGATTATTTGACCTGTGGGCGGTATAAGTTTCAAAATTTTTTGGCGGGAATGGGGGGCGACCCTATTTTTGCAGCCCATTCAACGAACGCCCGGTTCGTCTATCGGCTAGGACATCTCCCTTTCACGGAGGAAAGACGGGTTCGATTCCCGTACCGGGTACACAGAAAAGGCAAGACCAGTAAAGGTTTCAGCCGATTCAAAGAAAAGTAGGGCGAAAAGTCGGGCAACCGACCAAGCCAAAAGAGGTGATCTGCTATTACGAGATTTTCAACAAAAAATCCGTGGCATGGTCACCTTTTTGAATTTTAAGCATCTCAAACTCTATACCGGCAAGAGCTGGTACATCGAGTATTACTACCGAATTCCGGGCACAGAAGACTTCAAAAGATTCAAAGTACGATTCGATATGAATCGGATCAAAAACCTAACTGAGCGTAAGTTGTATGCTCAAGAAGCTTTGAAGTTTATGCGCGAAAAACTGGATGGTGGTTTCAACCCATTCATGCATGCAGGTATGCATCAGGATTCTGATCACAGAATACTGGCACAGCTTTTCAAGCTAAAGACGCTAATGTCTGAGGGTGTATCTATTACAATGGCCGCAAGCTATACGGAGCACTACAATCGATTTGAAAAATTTATTGAGGGTAGATCATGGCAGCTTTTCACAATGGCAGCCATTGGTATGGACCAAGCTAAGCTTTACAAGAAATGGCTGATGGATAGCGGGTTCAGTAAGAAAACGGTGAATGCTTCACTTAGCTACATGGCCATGTTTTGGGCGCAAGCCATTGAACAAAAATGGGCTGTGCTGAACCCTTTTCTTTCTGTACCCAGGCTGAAAAAAGCACAAGCGATAGAGCGTAAGAGTGACGAACGATTTGAACCGATTACGGGAAATGAGTTGGTCACCCTTTTTGAAGCTTTGGATAATGAAAAGCTGCAGGACTTCCGTGATTTTTGTGCATTCATTTACTACTCCTGGGCACGCCCAATTGAGATTAGCAGATTAAGAGTTGCGGACATAGACCTGAATGCTTCTACAATCAGATTCAAAAGAAGCACTACAAAAAATGCAAAGGCAGACTTTGTGCAGATAGTTCCGCCATTGAAGGAAATACTCAAACGAAGGATGTTGCAACTCAAGGATGGTACTCATTTTTTGTTTGGTCAAGGCTTTGCCATTGGACCGGTACCGCTTAGGAAGAATAAGCCATCTGAATATTGGAGAGAAACGGTAAAAAACAAATTGGGCATTGATAAGGACATGTATGCTTTAAAGCATACCGGCAATATTGAATACTTGCTGCTCAATAAAGGGAATGTTGACATAAAATGGCAACAGAAGCAGAACAGGCATAGCAGTTCTGCAATGACTGAGCGATATAACAGAAAGCTTGGCGCCTACTTTATTGATTTGAAGGATGTGCAGTTTAGGAAGCTTGCTCAGTCATCCCATGATTGATCGGGTATGAAATCATCAGGCTCTTGTGGTAATCCAATGCGCTTAATTTGCTTTTTTTCTTCTCTGCTTAGGCCTTGGTACCAGTCAGCAACCTTAACACGTTCTCCAAATTCACGGAAGTATTTCTTCAAATCGTTGTAGTGGGTGAAGGTTAACAGGTAGGTGATGCCTTCTCTAGTTATTGTATATCGATCTGTGGAAGGATCCCACTTCAAATCAAATAGTGCGGGTGGTAATGGATGGTCAGCTCTGCGGCCCATTTTGTAAATTTATGATGTCCGTTGTTATGGACTCCCAAGAAAAGGCCATCCCGAAAGGGGTGGCTATTTTATTTATATTCCAGATATATACATTATTGGATATGCATTTTCTTCAGCTGAGCCCCAACCTTGTATTAGTAACACAATCACGTATTCTTTGGTAACCTTTTCAACAGAAAAAACATTTTGATTCTTTGAGAAAACCATTACAGTTGGGGCTTCTTTAAACTCCGGCAGTCTGTCTCCATTGATAGTAACTAGATCTTTAAAGTATAGTTTAAGAGCAGGAATTTCTTGAATTGCAGGGATTACATTTTTTTTATAGCGAAAACCTGTTGTACTATCGTTTACTATATAAATGTCTTTTCTAAGAATTGTGTACTGATTAATTTTCTCAATTTTACTTTGAGCTTCTTTAAGAGAAGAAGTTACATAGGCTAATTGCTCAGACGTGTAACTTGATTTTTTACCAATAGATTCAGCTTTATTGTTATAGGAATCAATAGAATTTTTAAAGTCAGAAGAAGATGCTTCTAGGTCATCTTTTAATCTAGCAAATTTCAAAGAATCCGACACTATTTTATCTTGTAATGAATCAATCTTTGGTCTTAGTTGATCTATTACCGCAAGCCTTACTTTTTCTAGACTATCGCCTGCTATAAAAAAAAATGCCGCTACTATAACAGCAAACAATGATATCAAAGATTGATACTTATACTTTAGCTCCCAGTATTGTTTATCGCTTAATTCATGATTCTTTTTTGCTGCTTTCCTAATTGAAAGAAGTTGCAACCACATTGGTAATGAAAATACCAGTATAGAAATAACAAGTATTGTAATAATTGTATTCATAAAGTTCTATTGTTGACTACTAAAATAGCCACTTTTTCTTTGCTTCTTTCTTTTTGCGAGCGGAGTGACTGAAGGGAACGGAGCGAGTAAAAAGAAAGAAGTCCCGCCAATTGGCAGGACTTCAAAGCTACTTGCTAAGGTGGGCTGATACTTCAACCTGCAAGTTGCTGAATACATAAGCAAGCGGGAAAAACTCTTCTTCCTGCTCCCCTTCTTTTTTGGGTGGTGCATCGGCTTTTTTAATTGGCTTGGGCTGTCCCCACATTAGCAAAGCTTTCTCACCTCTGCGCACCTGAAAGCCTTGTTCTTTCCATTGTCTATAGCTGTACAGGGTTGTATGCCCCTGCTCTGCGTAAAAATTTGCTAGTCCTTCATTGACTGAACCGATTGCACCCTCTTTAACGAGTAGTTGAAAGCCTTTTGAAATAGCCTTTAATTCCTCACGCTTCTGCTTCATTTCCTGATTCATAAAAAAATGGTTTAGTGTTTCTGATAAAAAAATCTGCAAGTGTCAAACCGAATGTGAAAGCGTTAGCTAAATAGCCGCCATTTCTGTAGATGCGTTCAAACTCGGTTTCATTAAAAATGTGGGTAAGGTTTAGCGCCTGCAGGTATTCCATGCAGTGCATACGCACTTTTTGCTTCTGTGTCATTTCCTGTCTGTTGATTCTGAAAAAAGGGAGAGAATGCCCCACAGAACGTGGGGCAATGGTTTACCACTTCAAAAGCGGCTCAATGGCTTTGATTTTGTCGTCAATGGTTTTGCGTAGGCACGCGATGACTTCGGCAATCACTTCATTATTCTTCGTCTCAAATGATACACTTCTGTTGTGGTAATCATTCAAAGAGAGGGTAATGTTTTCCGCTTTGTTCAAATCAAATTCAGCCAGTTTCTGCTTAGATGCTTGCAATCTGTTGTACTTGCCTTGCAGTTCAAAAAGTTGGTTTAATCTCAAAAGCCTGTCTTCCAGTGGTGGGGTTTCCTGTGCCGTTTCTTTTGGCTTTGGTGTTTCCGTTTTGGGCTGAACTGGTACTACTTCCAGTTTTACGGCTTGGGCTGTTGGTTTGGTGGCAGTCTTAACTGCACCGTTTGCAGATGTACTCATAAAAAGCTGCCGTGTTTATAGAGTTGCCGCCTCTTTTATTTAATACTCTAATTTACTGAACATCAACGAATTGGGCAAATATTTAACCCACTTTTTTTAAAAAAAATAGTACAATTTTCTTAGCCTAAAAGTCAGCAAAAACAACCCTTCCCGAAGATTTTTACAAAAAATCTGTAGGGTTATAGCGTGAGCGGCACGGCGTGACCTATCGGCGGAAGGGGCGGACACGGGGCGTTTCCTAGAAATATGAGAGAGCCCCCCTTATGTGCACTACCCGTAGGGTAGACCGATAACTGCCCTTATGCGAGCATAGCGAGCCAATACAGCCCTTGTGTCCGCTTGCGGGCGCATGGGCTGCTTCTTATGCCGATTGTGTAATTACGAAGGAATGTAGGCGAGATGGAATGAGTGTAGGTAAAGCCCACGATACCTTATCAATACAAATTGGGCTGCCGAAACGAAATGACAGCGATGCCAGAATGAGTGAGGAATTTCTCTATCGGCAATGCGTTAGGGATTGGAGCAGGCTACCATGTAGCGCGGAAAGCCCGGCCGAGCATAGCGAGGAACGCCCAAATTAACTTATAAGTTAACTTGTTCTTATACCCAGTCCTGGTACTTCACTATCAGTATCAAATAGATTTAATCCAAATACCCCCTCACATAGCATATCAAATGCATCTGGTAAGTGTGGAGCTTCTTCTGCCGGAAACCTCTGATCTTTCTCTTTCGATTTATCCTTCTTAGTCTTACCCCCAACTATAATTGCTGGGGTCTGCTCCATAGCTTTCAATAGAGTTGTACAATTATCTTGAAAGTAAATAGAATGCACACCTATTGCTGCTAACCATTCATTCAGGTTCTTATACTTGATATCATGATCAGGCGCATCGCCTATATAATGCTCAATCACATTCCATCCGTAAGCACGCATATAGCCAACGAAAGAATCTCTAAATGTTGTTTGCAATGGTGTTCTACCAATTGCAGTATGATCGAATATGTAGTGAAACTCTTTATTGGCATGAGTGGCATACTTATTAGCAAATGCATCCACAACATCCTTCATGCCCTGAGGGTAGAGTGCATACAGATCATCTACAATATTCAGTGTCTTAAACTGATTATTTAAGACACTACCAATCTGTGCTACAACCAAAGGAGATATCCTGAAATTATAATCCATCGCGCCAAAGAATGGCCGGCGAGGATCATACAGTACACCACTCACTTTATGATTTACAGATAGCATCGGATAAAAGCACTGCTCTACTTTATCAGGATCCTTATTCAATATGGCCACATCGTACTCATATTGTGTACAGATTCTTTTCTGCAGTCTGAAGTATCTATCACCCAATACACGCTTGTTTTCATAAGGCTTCATCTCTGCAACAAATACCATATCCTTTCTGATCTCATTCATCACCTGCTCATACTGATCAATCTCTTTTTGGTACTTATAAACGGTTGCAGTGCTCTTGGCTTCCCTTACCAACTGCTGCAGCCTAAATACTTCCATTTGCATCACATACACAGATTCTACAGCTTTCTGATTTACCTGCTTACGTTTGGCCAGCATCCATTTGGTGTTAGGTCCAAACTTATCGCTGAACATCCATACGCTGAGATACTCAGGAAGATGCCCATACAATTCCTGCAGCCCTCTAAGTGCTGGAATTACTTCTGTGTTGATTTGTTCTTCTTTACAGAACTTAACCTCATCACCTATTGCAGCCTGAGCATTATAAGCGTTTGCAGAACCTTCCACCTTTAGAGATACCAAACAAAGACAGGCACCGGATGAGAAAGTAATTACGTTGCTATAGTCATCCAGCTTTATATATGGCTTATCAAATGAATCAGGTGGCTTCTTGTATCTAACAAAATCCACATCTTCTATCATGCCCATCTTTGTTTCCATGAACGAAAGAATATTGGGCACTACCCTGTTCCGCAAACGATCATAGGTATCTGAGAAAAGTAGGATCTGACTCCTGGGCATTTTACGAATCAGCTTTTCTAAATGTGGTCCAATACCACCACCCGTTTTACCACCGCCACGCTGCCACCAGCAATAGGTAGTATTGGCATTGATGATCTGTGCCAATGCCTGTGTATCATGTAGCTGAAGGGAAATGCTGTCATTCATTAGTAATCTTCTTTTTTCTGCAGAATTTCAATAATCTCTTGTGCTCCTTCTAAAGCCTGTTCTGCTGTAAGATTGGTATTCATCACATTTACAGCACCAATCTGGTAGATGATTGTTTTTGGTGATTTGCGCGGCACATAGTCAGGGTACTGGCCAATGTATTTCTGCAATACCGCTTCCAACTTAACAGCTGAGTCATTATCCTTTTGAACATACAACTCATAAATTTTACGCTCAATGAACTCAATCCTACGCTGGATAAAATACTTTTTATTCAGCGGCATACTGCTTTCAAAAACCAACTCAGCATTGCGCATATCAGAATAGGCTGTATCTCTTGATACACCGTATTTATCCATGATATCTCTAGCCAACAGCTCGCGCGTGCGCTGACCATTATTCTTTCTGATGATCTCATCAGCATAACGCCAACGATCAAGCAGCTTCAGCTGCAGCTCGGAAAGTTCCGGACGGCTTTCTTCTCCATGCAGCTCTATGTAAAGCTGTATGACATCGCGATTCTTATCCGCGTATTTCTCATTCCTCTTCGCTAAATCCATTGAGTTGTAAATTTTTCTTTGTCTCATCAAAGATTTTCATGCTCAGCGTTTGGGCCGGACTGGATCCATTTCTTGCCAACTGAAATGTGGCTTCCCTTATGGCCAGTTCTGAGCTATATAACCCTTTGAAATAAGCAATGGTAAATTCATGGTCATCATCTTTCATCCAATCCACCACAATTGATGGCTTTAGGCCCAAAAGAAAAGCCACCTGTTTAGGTGTATAAGCGGCAGCCCCTAGCCTGGTCACTTCCTGCAAATCAAGATTCTCTACCATTGATGGCTTTTGTAATGAATTCATGATAAAATGAGAAGATGTCCGGGTTGTTATCAATCACACCGGCTTCCCATCTTTTATTCTCTGTGTAGTTGGCGGATCCCACTACAGAAACAGTGTGCAGATCATTTTTGAGCAATGTCACCTTAGCGTGTGTCATTGTGGTGGCAAAGCTGTCTGCAATGGATGATATCAGCTGCATACTGCCAGCTGTTCGGCTTTCTACCCTATCATCCAACAGGCAGTGCAGGCTTTTAATGAGCCCCTTCTCTTTCAGGTTGGCAATAATTCTTGCAGGTGTTTCTCCAAAAGCATAGCTGGAGATATACACATCTGCAGGCCCAATGATATCGATCAGTTGCAGCAATAATTGATGCATGCTCCATTCACCATTAGAACGCCAATACACAATGCTTTTTTTGCTCAGCTGCTCCCTTAGCATACTGAATAGCGGAATATCAGCAATTGTTGCCTGAATATCTACAGGCAAAATGCCGCTGCCCTTATTGGCAGCCTGCTTCTCATACATGCCGAAATCAATTTTTTTCGCTGTATTCATCGCCTGTCAATAGTTTATAGCGTTGCTTGTATAACAGATAGCGCTCAACGTGTGCTGGATTGTCCGGCTCATTCTTGGCCTTCAGCCTGTTTCTTCGAATACCCTTTTTGGTGGCCTCAATAACCTTGGCCAATTCTTTAGGATCTGTGGGTACTACAAACTCATCTGGTGCCGTCTGATCAGGAAGCTTGCCATGCTCCAAATAGTAATCTCTCTTGGCCCATACGGCATTGATTTCAGCATCCAGCTCCACGATTTCTTTACAGATAGTTTTGCATACAGCTACAGCTTCAGGTCGGTTAGATTCTCCCCAATCATCCAATTTCTGCTGTAGGTATTTCATGCGCGTGTATGGCGCTTTCCATTCCAACTGAATGGCTGTGAGAATAGGATCATCAGAAAGCGGCATTTCCGTTACCCGCTGAGTGAGGGAACGGTCTGTAGTGCTTTTGATTTGGGGAATGGCCACCTGTATTACAGTGGCTTTGGGCTTTTCGCTAACAAGCTGCTCAGCCAATTCTACCAGCTTCTTCAGCCTGTCGGGCGTATTGCCGGCAGTAATCCACTGCCAAAGCTTTTTATCAGTACAATAGGGCTGTATAATCACAACCCCAGCATGGTAATTACGGCTGCTCTTGAGCCAATTCTGAACTGTCCGCATGTTCCGAATGTCCGCCACTTGGCGCGGACACAGAAGGACAGTGCTTCAAGTACCATACAAAACGGCCATCAGCAAAGTCGTTTCTGAATCCTTTCTCGATCATGTGGTTGTAGATGTCTGTTGCGGGTACTTCGGCTCCGGAATGCTCATACAGCATGGCGCCTATCTCTGAAGTAGAATAAAGAAAAGTGTGGTTGTTTTCGTCTGCCGGAACGAATTTAGAACTGAAGGCATTAAGGGCTTCCTGACTCATAGTATGCGGGTTGAGCGCCCACACCTATGAAACCATAGATGAACCCAGAGCAAAAGCCTGGATTACTCAACCCTCATGCTATGAGGGCCGCTCTTTTGGATTCATCTATCTAAGGTGTGGGCAGTCCAAAGTTACTCAATCACCACATATCCTGTACCAGGCAAAAGCTGGTATCTCACTTCAAAAGGAATTTCAGTAGGATCTAAACTGGTGTATCTGGTATAAAACCTGCTCTCTTTAATACCGCCTGCCGAGTTTACAACCCCTGCCATTTGCTTACTGCTGTTCATGGTAATCTGGTGTGCAGGCATAGAAGTGGGCACACCGTTTTCCAAGATTGTCTGCTGTACATTAATGCGCAAATTGGTTGGTGTGTATAAATTAACACCGTTAGGGTCTGAGTAGCAATAAGCATAAATGTGGCCAATCTGTACATTTTTATAATACCATGTTACCCCAAAGAATGGCACTTCGTAATCAGCTGCACTTTCCATTTCTTCCCAAGCTAAACGAACATATATCGTTACAGGATCACCGCCACCGCTACCGCCAGATTCTATAGGCAGATCACTTTGCTGCAGTACAATTGGGTGAAGCTTTGCTTGTATCATGCCCTTATAGGGCAATGGTTGAATAAAGCTCTTTAGCAAAAAAGGTTGGTTCCTGATGTTGTACACTTTATTCCATTGCAGATTGAGGAGCTTATGCAATGGCAGGAAAAGCCGAATGGTAATAATGTTGGAAAGCTTGTACTTCTCCATCCATGCAGCAAAAAGGTTTTGAATGATACCAAGCTTCAGGTTATCGAAATTGTATTCGAAAACCTCTGCAATATCCGGCAAGCTGTTTCCCAAGTTATCAATCGGGCAAATGTTCATGTAAGGATATTGAACCGAACCCGCTGCGCCTGCACTATTGGTTTCCATCTGTAAACCATGATACGCCATTACCCTTATGCCCAATGAAGCATTGCGTGGCTGCTTCACGTATGGGAAAAAGCCAAAATAGTCTTGTCCGCCTTGTGTTCTATACTTAGAACGGATAGATGGCACAGGTGCGATAGAACTCTCGTATGCTTCAGTTTCATTTTGTACTTCAACATTGAAGATGTTGTAACCAAGCAGCTGCCATTCGCGTTGGTTAGTAGTTTCATTCACTCCAATTTTATAAAAGGCATTTTCGCGGAAAGCGAATATGTAGGAATTATCGTAGTTGGCTGAGGGTGCTGGTAAAGCGGCAAAAGAAGCAACCGGGTTTTCTTTCTTCAGGTTCTCAAAAGCCGGCTCACTAATGGCTTCATCATTACCTGTAAAGCTCTGCTTAAAAGAAACAGCCCTTACTGCTGCATCAAATGTTTGTTCCGGAAGTCTGGATGCAAACTCAGTAATGTCTTCATGCGCAAAATTTGCCACTGAATTAAGTGGCATCAGCTTTACTATTCGGGTATCGGCATTGGCATCTGGTGCTATGCCGTACCTCTTACAGAACCAGATAAACAGGTCTTTGCAATTGACTTTGGCATCTACTACCTGATTCAATTTCACAACAGGCTCAGGTGGCACAAACCCACCAATACTGGTACCAATCAAGAAATCATTTGCTTTAGTGGCCAGTAGGTACCGGTTATTCATAATCGTTTCAGCAACGGCAGAAGCATCTAGCTTCCAACCGTGCTCTTCTACTATGCAGCGAATGATATACCCAAGCTTTGGTAATGGCACTATATATGCGCCCGGACGAATACTAGTGCCCGTAACTGGATCCAATTCATTCAGCCAGCCACTAAACAATGGCGGCTCCCAATCAACCCAAGTTTCGTTTCTGAATGGCGCAAAGATGTAATCATGGTTACCATTCCATGTATCGTGTACATGCTGCCAAAAACCACCTGAAGCATCGTTCTTATCCCATGTAGTAAAGTTGAATGATCTGGTACCACCCAAATTTAGCTGGCTTAAATTCTTATCCTTTACAGCATCAAAGAAGTTACTGATGTTGAACTTTAGGAATGCACTATAGGCACCTTCGCCAAAGCGATCGTAATTCGTAATGCTCTTATCAAATACCAAAATAGCCTGGTACATCAAGGTATCATCATCCAGTACAGATACTGCGTATTTGGTTTTTGATTTGATGGTGGCATTAAAGACTTCAGGAAATAGCCTGGCATTTCTTTCACTATCAGCAATACCAACTGGCATAGAGTATTCAGCAAGAATGGCATCCAACATGAAGAATGGGCTGTTGCGCTCAATCTCAGTAGTTGCACCGGGTACCAAATCAACGGCTTCGCCTTTATAGATCAGTTGCAGCTTACTCATAAATTTCTGTATCTATTCCTTTGTTCAGTTCAATATCATCAGGTGTGTACACTTCATTGCTGAAAGGCAACTGCCACTCAATGGGCATATTGTAAAGCGTTTCCTCAGTGGATGGCATAGTGCCACTGCTTTGAATATTGAGAATTGGCACCCATCTATCGAACATTCGCTCAAAGATGCATTTGCTAAGTAACAGGTCTTGCATAGCTTCTGCATGCCTTCTGGTGCGCAAGAATCCAATATCGCCCTTGTAAGTTCGTTCAGCCCTTATAGTTAAATGGCTTTTCTCACCTCGCTTTACTGTAGACTGCCAATCGTTCAAGTCTAATCCGGTTTCAATTTCTTCTACCGCGCGCTTTTGCGTAAGCTCTACCTGACCTGCTACAGCAACCGTATCAATACCGCTTAAGCTGTTTTGATACACAAAGAAATGCTGGTTGTACAATGGCCTGTACTCTATGTAGAATCGATAGCTTGAAGTGATGGCAGGGTTATCATTATTCACTAAAGAAACCTCATACCAATGCAGGTTTCTGGCTTCAATATCTGCGTTTAGTCCTAAGAATAATGGTGATACCTGAATATGATGTAATAAGCCAGCACTAAGCGTTAATGTGGTGGTTGTATCTGTAGCATCAGCATTAAAAAGCTTCTTTCTCAACTTCAAGCTGATGCCATTAAGACTTGCTTGATTGAGAAAAGTAAGCCATAGCTTTTCCATTGGAAAAACATAACGGCCACTAGGCAACCAAGTAAGAAACTGCTTTGATGCCGCCAATGCAGTGAAAATATTGTTCCTACTTGCAATTTGCTGTTCTACACCACCCTGTAAAAGCCATCGCCAATGGTTGGTTTCTGTGGTTATCCATGCAGGTTCATTATCGCCTGGTGTGCGCTCCCGAAAATGAATGGCAAACTGTATGCATTGCTTCCCGGCAGAAGTAACCGCCTGTGCAGGATCTGGCACTACAAAAGAAAGTAGCCCTGCCAACAGCTTAGACAGGTAGATATAAGTTTTGCCATCCGGATTAGGATTGAGGGCATAGGTTTTCAAATCAATAACCTGCTCGCTACCGGTAAGCTTATACACTACCTTAACCTGCAGAAAGCTAATACTGCCAGTAGTATGCAACACATAGCGTACTTCATTCTTACTGAAGCTAAAACTGGCTGGGCGTTCAATTACAGTAGTGCTCATGGCTCAATCCATTTAGCAGGGTTTTTAATAAAGTCTTTTTGCGACATGCTTTCAATCTGAATGCGCCATCCATATAAGTTAGATGCAGGTAGGTCTTCCATATCTAACACCACCATATCAGGCTTAAACCTGAAGCCAGCAGCACAAAATCCATTGTTTAGCTGATCCTCATTCATGAAGCTTATGATTTCCTCAGCAACTTCGAGTGCCGCATCATAAGCGGCTTCCTGTTTATCAATCTCATTAGAGATAGATTGATCAACAGCACTAAACACATATAGTGTATGGAACTTTCTTCTTCTAGCTGCCTGTGTATTGTTGTCAGCATTATACCTGATTCTTACATCAGCGTACACCAAACAAGGAAAATGTGCCTTATTGAAGATGGCAGCAGACAGCTCCTGTGATTTTCCTAAACGAAAAAAGCTACAACGCTTTTCTTCTGATCCCTCAGTAATAGGTGTATCATGCGCAATATCTAAGTGCTGCTCTGCAATATTTTTAAAGTATGCTACCTCTGTCATGATTTTTGTTTTTTGGCAAGTTTTTCCTGCTCCTTGGCGTCATCATTGAATTGCTGCATTGCATACATCAGATCCCACACCAGCTTTTGCTCAATCTTATCAAAGTCACCATACTTTTCACCGGCCATGCTATGCATCAATGGGTAAAGACCTTTGAAATCATCCGACTGTACACCATCCGCTTTTTTCAATGATTTAAAAGACTGCAGCAGGTTATGTCTGCATCCATCATACCATTGCAGAATGGCTCTTTTCGTATCAATGCTTAACCGCAAAACAGTATTGGCATACTTGGGTACCAGATTATCATTGAAATCTTCACGTACATCACCACGCTTTAACAGCTCATCACCTTTCAATCCACAATGTTTTCGATAAAGCACCCCTATCAGTCTATCCAAATAGCCTATATCATTTGTTTCCAGATAGGCCACATAGCTCATCTCAGCAAAGTGAAATTCTTTCGCACGGATGTTATCAAAATCATCCTTCGGACCATACAAGGTGCTGAAGAATGGCACAATTGACAATTGTGGAAACGGATTCTTTGTAAGTGTATTCTCTCCTGCAATCCAGATAATGTGGTCGAAAGCCCTACCCTTAAAATCATTGCTCAGCTTTACATAATCCCAATTGCTCATTTGCAATAGAATCTGCAATGCTCTGTACAGAAAATCAACATCATCTTTACTTGCATGTATTAGCCTAACCATGTTAACCACCTGCTTGGTGGTTAACTCATTCCAGTTTTCAGGAATGACATAGCTTTTCTTATGGTAAACAAGTTCAATCAAAATCGAATCAGTGTTCTGGTGATACCAATACCCACATAAGGGCTTAAACCTGCGCCTGTAATGCCATACCCTGCCTGAATGCCAATACCCCATTTCTTTGGCTCGATGGATCCATTCAGCTTTACTTGCTGCAAACCTTGCAAGGTTGTTTTAGGATTTAAGCTGAAGCCAGATACATAGCTTTCCCGCTTTCCTAGAAACCATTTACGCTTAGTGAATGATACCAGTTGAATGCTGTCAGTGATTCGATAATCCAGCTCTAACTGATCATCAATAATCTTTCCACGTAAATACAGCCATCGATCAGCGTAAGTAAAATGGTTTTCAAAATGGCCGGTATCTCCGTATACATGCACTGTATCAACTTTGGTAATTACCTGCCCTTCAGTAAGCGAACTGGCTGCTGTAAGCTGCTGAATCTGCTTTTCTTTCAGGTTCAGCTTTTGCTGCATATCTGCCAATAGACTCTTGTAATAGTCATGCAGCCAAACATCCCTGTCCGCCTGTACCGCTTTATTTTCGGTATGTACCGTGCCCGATACGCTTCTTTGAAGCTTCGGCGCTTGTAGGTTGGTAAGCTCCCGGCTAGGTGCGGGTTTAGTAACAGGCGGATCAGGGGTGCAGAGTTTCACCAGGGCTGCTACTAGAACAGCCACAATGATCCATGGCAGAATTTTCAGAAACAGTTTCATAACTATTTGCTTTGATCGTTTACATCTGCATTAGGCAGGCGGCTGAAGAACAAGCCAAATACGCTGATCCATCCAAGTACTTTTGCGTTTACTACTGCAACCCATGCAGGAAGCGTAATGCCCAAATCAGCGGCAAAACCAACACCACCAGCAAAGCAGAGTAGCAAAAAGAATACTCCACTCAATACTTTAAAGAACTTAGGGTTCTCTTTGCTCAAACGCTGTACTAATTCAATTAAAAAATCTTTGGGATTCATATATAACTATTTAATGGTGACGAATACTTTTTCGGTCTTCTCAACCTTTTTGATTTTGGCAAACAGTGATCTGTAAGCAGCACGGCTATTGCCCACAAAGCCTTTTACTTCATCCTTAGTTGTACCGGTAAGCGGGCAGCCTTCTGTGTGATCAATAGTATTACCGCTATGAATGCGAACACCTGCAAAGCCCTTTACTTCCAAAAGCAAAGGCATGTATTGTTTAAAGCGGTTACTGAAATTCACAATCAACTCATAGCGGCCAGTAGGTATGGCTGTCTGCTCAGGCACTTTAATTTTCAGGATATCTTCTATAGACATACCACTATCCAAACCACGGTCTTTATCTTCTAGAATAAAGCACTCAAACAATCCATCAACAAACAATTCGCTGATAGTAAATTTTTCACGCTTCCACTTACGTACAATCAAAATTTCCATATCACTTCTTTTTGAAGAATTCTAAAATCCAGTTACTGATATAGGCTATACCTGCTGCAATCGTTACCACAATTGCATAGCTGATGTATATGCGCTCACGAAACATTTTATTTTTCTCGGCTTCTTCCTCTAAGAACTTAACACGCTCAACCAATCCATCATTGCCAAGCTCATCGCCAATGAGTGCACTGTGAATCCTGTCTACTTTTGCTTTTAAGTCGCCCATTTCTTTTTCTGTTAAGTCGTCCATGAGTTTGAAGTTTTATAAACCAAATACCCCTTTCCTTGAAGCATTGGCATCTGGTATAGATGCTCCTGGCTTCTTATAAAAAGTGCTATTAAAAAAGATGGTGAATTTCTCTGCAGAAGCTTTGCTGTTCAGTAATTGAAGTAAGTCTTGCTTAAACTGATCAGCAGTTTGCTGAACGCTATTTCTCAAAGTGCTCAGGCTATTGGCATCTGCCTGTTGTCTGCCATTGGTGGCTGCATCGCTATTAATAGCGGTGCCAAGCAAAACACTGAAACCCTGTGGCGTAATGGCAACATTCAGGCTCTCAACACTTCTTCTGATAGTTGAATAGGCCAAGCAGAATTTGATCAGATTGATCGCTGCTTTTTCATCATCACTAGGATTGGCTTTGCTCAATAGATCAGTTGCAAAAGCTTCACCAATAGCTGTGTAAACCTGCTCACGCAATTCTGCTACTGCCAATGGCCTTAGCTGCTCAAATACTCGGAATGGCTGAAACAGCGGAAAATACTGGCTGAACTCTGCCCCTGTTTTAAAAATGGTGCTAATATGGCTAGGTGCTGACCAGGCTAAAGCTTCTGCTTCTTTGAATAGGTATTGAATCAAGGCATCCAAATGAAAAGCTGCCTGAGTGTATAGCTGCTCCTGAATTTTTTCATGCTCCCAACGGAAAGCAGATCTTCTGGTTTCATCCTGTACAGAATGTAAACCAGCATCACTTAACTGCACCTGAATAGAGGGCAGTGATAGCGCATATGCATACGGAGCGATGGCTTTACGGCACTTATCCAAAAGAACAGGCTGCCCAGGCTCAGTAGCAACTGCATCAGCTTGTATTGCATCAAACAGATCATCACCTAACAAAGGTTTCAGGATCAGTTCTTCTGCCATATCAAAATCAGGCAGCATAGGTGAAGATGAGCTGAAGCTCAGTTTCACATAACGCTTGGCAGTATCTATGTTTTTGATGATGGCCATGTTTACAGGTTTTCTTGCTTGGTTGATTTACCGGTATCGAGTGTTGTCAGTAATCCGCTAGGGAATCGCCAAACCAGTTTAGGCTTACGCTTTACAGATGATGTGGTGGCTGTATTACCGTTTACAGTTGAGATGGTGAAATTGCGCTCTACTTCTAGGCGCTCTTTCCACTTATTGAATCGAGATACCAAATTCATGAGGCGAACAATCTGCTTTCGCTCTGGCTCTAGCATCATCATTTGTGTGAGGTAAGATTCGCGCACGTTAGATCCACCGGCATTATTGGCGTAAGGACCACCCGGCTGACCTAAACCCATCAATGATGGGTTCATCATCAAAGCGAACAGGATTTCAGAGTTGGCTGCAGATGAGTCGGGCAGCATTTTACCATCCTTGAATTTGTCATCCAACACTTCAATCTCAACACCCTTGCTTTCAATCTTGGTGATAGGATCTACATAGGTTCCTGAAGTAATTGATTTACCTGCTTTCTCTGCACCTACAAGACTTTCCTCAATTCTGTTATAGGTTTCTTGCATTACACGTGTCTTCTCATCCGCATTCATAGAATCCCATTTAGGGATTTGCTTTTTCCAGTAGTATTCAGAAATGTGGATGATATACTTAATGTGCATCTGGTTTTGATGCAATGCAGATTTGAACTTAGGAATACTAATGGCAACATCTACCCATTCTTTTGCAGCATACCACAGCGGCGTTGGATAATACAGACGGCCGTTTCTTTTGTACCTGTGCAGAATAGCAAACTCACGCTTGCTGCCGGAAGTCTTGCCACTTAATTCTTCCAGCTCATACCCTTCATCCAACAGTGTAATTTCTTTGTGTGTACCTGCAGAACCCATGGCACCCCAATCGTCCTTCATAAACAGGCTTTCAATCACACCCTGGTCATTCATTTTGCGTAAGCGGCAATGCACTACATCAGGAGCTTTTACTCTCGCGATATAGTTTTCTTTCTTACGCATCACTAACTGGCCGACATTCCATCCATAGCCAATTAACCCGGTCATCACCATGCGGGCGTATTCGTACATATCATTCACCTCTAACCACTCATCAATCTCATCATCAAAAACGGGTTCTAAAACTTCACCGTCTTTTGTTTTATCAGTGAGCAAAAAAGGCTCAATGCCTTTACCAATGGAGATGCGCACTTTACTTTCTACACCTGCAGACAATACGCCACAGCTTTCAATCAGCTTAGCCATTTCGCCGGGCAGGTTATTATTCTCTCCCCAGTTTACCCATGCACCAGAACTTGCAGATGAACTATTGTCCTTAGGTGCTGAAGCTCTTGCAGCTTCATTCTTATACATGAAAGCAGCTTGTGTTCTTGCGCTGTAGCCAATGCCGTTAACAACTTCTACCATCAGATCACGGTTTTGCCATTGAACTTGCGCACCAGACGAAGCCTGATCTTCACAATTTCACCACTGGGCAAAACCACTATGTTGCGCGTAAAATGCGCAAAGTGGTTTGGGTGTTTCTTGTTGGTTTCAGTAATGCTTACTCCGGGCGTAGCTTGGGCCGGTGAAGAATCTTGTTTTTTACGGCAACGAGGAAAGCTGCGCCATTCACCGCCAGTGTCTTTTGTTTTGCTATAGGTTCTGAAGCCAATAGAAAACTCTTGGCCACTATCCATGATAGCAATAACATCTTTTAGCAGCATGCAATTTTCACTCCTTGCCATGGTGTGAAATTGCTTTAATACAATGGGGGCAGAAAGGACAGTGATTTCAGAAAAATGCTATCTGTTGGCGGTTATGTTTACGCCAATAGCATCTGCCAGAATTAGTAAGTGATCGAACTGTGGGGGAAAGTCTCCGCTGAAAATGCGGGATATGGTAGATTCCTTCATGCCTGTTTTCTGGCTAAGAATTGCCAGGTCTAATTGTTGTTCTTTGGCTGAGTGAAGGAGAAAGGCGCAAATGCGTCTGCGCTGGTGAATGATATGTGCCGGTGAATCCATAATAAGCTGCCGTGGTTATAGAGTTGCCGCCTCTTTTGCCTACACAAGATATAAAAAATTGGGGGTAGTTGTGAAACAATTGAAAAGGACTAATCGGCTATTTTTTTAATCATTTCACCAATAAGCCGGTGATTGGTGAACTCTGGCATCACTGAAAAATCAGGTGGCAATTTACCAGCTAAAAATAGCTGCTGCAACTGCATTGCCTGATTGTACAACTGAACAAACTGCTGAAGCATTTCATTGGTTTCAGGCTGCTTCATTGCCTGTGTTTTTGGTTTTTCCATTCGGCTCAAAATTTAGGATGCCGAAATTGGTTTCCAATAATAGAAATAAATGGTTAAATGTATATGATCGGAATAGCTAAAGGTTCTAATTACCTATCAGCTTCTTCTTCATGGCATCGTACTCTTCTTTAGTGATGGCACCAGCATCTAGCAGTTCCTTTAATTTTTTCAACTCATCTGCTAGGCTCATTGGTGCGGCTTTAGGTGCACCAGCTCCTTTAGGATCATATCCTGGTATAATGAGTTCGCCAGCTGCAATGGCATTATCAATATCGCACTCATAACGCATTGGCATACCAAGCTTTAAAATAGCGTACGGACTATATCCTGTTTTTCTAGTACCTCTTAACTCCAATCGAGCAACTTCTGCATTCTTGCCGCCAAAGCTTGGTGGTAAAGCATTTGCTGAGTTGGCAGCGTTAGGAGAGTTACCATAATAAGACATCAAGGAAGCTGAGTTAATTTTTATGTATTTGAAACTGCCATCAGGCATAGTGCCCTGTCCTAGTTTCAACTTAGTACCTTCTTCAAATAAGAAACCACTAGCCGCATGGCGAAGTGTGTCTGGTGTGAGGTCTTGGGCGAAAGTGAAATTTGATAATAAACAGAAGATTAATGCAAATAGTCTCATTTGTCAACTTTTAATATCAATGAATTAAATTCTTCAAGAAAGAATTCGAAATCATCTTTTTTCATTCTATTTCTCCATGCCTTAACATTTTCATGCCTTATCATATGAACGATGTGCATCTGCAAATGAGAATTCGGCTTTAAGGCTCCTTCAAAAGAAGAGTCTGGACATGGAAAAGAAAATTTTGTAGTATGACTTGATGAAGTCATCATAACACCTAAGTAGCTTCTCTCTTGTGAAGCCACATCAATAGTACTTATAATAAGGAATGGATGGAATTTTTCGTTACCATCTGGCAATAAAGAAGGTGAGTGTAGTTCTATTAAATCTCTTTGCTGAAATAGCATAAGCAACCTATACAGATGCAGCGATCAATCCTTGGAGCATTTTCTTTTCATCAGCAAAGCTTTCTACTGATGGCGTTGGCATTTTCCTACGGATGATTGACTCAATTTTGTAGAGATCTTTTAATACAACTTTTGATAAAACCCTAGTGTCTTCATTATTAAGAAAGTCTAACTTCTCTAGTTTAGTATGACTTCTCCTGAACTCATTTAGAGCATCAGACACTACTGGATATATTTCATTGATGTCATCAATGTTATAATCTGCTGAGCTTATCTCCTGAATAATACCAGACATAAGCAGGTGATGCTTACGAAGATTTTTATTAATAGAATTGATCAACCTAGTTCTAATCTTCAGATTTAAAGTAATTCTGACCTTAGAAATAAAGTTGTAAAGTAGGGTTTGCGAAAAACGCCACAAGGAATTGTGATTATACAATTCATTGAAATAGCTAGAATCAATCGCTGTCATAATCAGTTGTATTCGATAATGGAATTAAGCGGAAAAAATACCGTTGAACACCGTTATCCACCACAAAAGAAAGGACTTTTCCACATAGAATTGTCATAGAAATACACAATTTTTCACAAATAAGCACAAAAAGCCACTCCCAAGACTAGGAGCGGCTTATGTCGTACCCTTTCTTACAACATGAAAAACAGCGAGTTATGCTACTTCCTGTAGAATACGGTTACGGGTATCATTGGCTTCCTCAATTTGTGATAAGCGGACATACCCTTCTATAGGTTGGCTAAGCTTTTCTACCAATGCCCGGTTACTGGCCGTCAGTGCGGACAGCCCCGCGGACACCTGTAAAAGCACTGCATTTAACTGATCATTACCCCCTGAAGCTGCACCGCCTGCCGCGCCATTGAAGATGCCACCGGTGGCAAACTGGCGTTGGCTGATACTCTGCCTTACGCTTGCATAGTCTATGGTTTCCAGTGGCCTTGCTGCATACATAGGCACTACCGTACCATTCTTACTAGCTTGCAGCAGCTGTGGAATAAGGCCCGCATTCTTCTCTCTGAACTTCCGGCTCAGGATCATATAAGGCTCTCCACTTTCCATCTCGCCCATTTCCTGCCCGGTTTTACGATCAACCAAAGCAATGCCTGATTGTCCGTACCTGCTTCCGTGGTAGCTATTACCGCCTACTATACCACCATCCTTGAACTGTGGCTTCTGGCTGGATATACCAATTACATTGGCCACATTAGATGCCAGTGTCATAGCCATGGCAGCAATACCCAAAAAGTTGGGCGGCAATGGTGGACCAAACTTTGCAAGGGTTGCAGTAATGGCCTGAAAGCCGTTAATAACAGCCTGTGCGGTCTGAAGCTTCTTATTGCGTTCAAATTGTTTTATCTGCAGCTCGCGCTCTTTTGCTGCTGCTTCGCGCTGAATGTTGGTTGATTGTATCTGCGCTTCTTGCTGTGTAATTACACCAGACTTCAGATTCTGCTCTACCTTTTTCTTTTTCTCATCCAGCCTTAGCATTTCTGCATTGTGTGCAGCAATCTCTTTTGAATTACGTGCTTGGTACAATGCATCCAGTCCACTTAATGCTTGACTGGTAAAATCAAAGAATGTTTGTGCAACACCCATCATGTTGCCCCAGAACTCATGCTCTAGATCCATACGCTTCTGCGCATACTTTGCCCTGATCACTTCTTTCTCATTCTCTGTTAGCTCAGTATTATTGAGCTCCCAGAACATTTCTTCATCAAGCTGCGCTTTCTGTGCTTCTAACCTTTGCTGAGGATTTCCAGCAAGCAACACCTGCAGTTCTGCACCTGCTAGATCATCACGCTTTTGTTTTTGTAGATTCCTGAAGCCCTGGGCTAGCACCTTGCCCATATCTTCCGCATCCTGCTCTGTGAACTCAGGTACAATATCAACAGCAACCTCAGGCTTGTATTGGCCATTCAGATCACTTAGCAGTTTGGCTATTCTGGATCCGGTTTCTTTTTCAATGAGTGCAAAACCATCTGCCAGTTCCTGCTTACTGATCACTTTGCGTTTTAGTAAGTCCTGCAGCTTCGCTTCTTGCTGTTTCCTGTCTTCAATGATCTTATCAAACTGCAGGGCAAAATCGCTCTTAACAGCTTTATTCATCAGGTCTGTAATAGACTTGATGAGCTGCTCATATTCACTCCTGGCATCGCGCATTTTCTTAGCACGATCTTCTGGCTTACCAAATAAGTCTTGCGTGATTTTGCCTTCCGGTGGTTCTGGTGGCGTACTGCCTGCAGGCTTATTCAGGTCTTTCACTAATGGCTCACCTTTCAGCTCACCGATGATTGCTTTTACAGCTTCAATACGTTGTTTCAAAGCTGTTGCTCTATTCAAGAAATCCTGTGTACCCTTTACACTTGCAGGATCATTGATAGCAGTATACTTTACAATATCAGGTCTTCGCTTGTCATTCAACTGATCTTCAGCCTGCAGCTTTTTCAGCAAAGCTTCCTGATCGGAAATAGCTTCTCTGTTTTTTTCCTGCAGCATGATTTTTTGAATGCGAATAAATTCTCTTGCCTTTTCTGTATTGATGCCAATTGCATTGCCGTACTTATCAAACTGAGTTATGGCAGAAGGAATGTTGCTGGCAATAGTGGTAATGGCTTTATTCAATTCTACCTGCTCATCTTTATTCAGCTTCGATTTATTCTGCAGTGTATCTACTCTTTGAATTAGCGGATTCAAGTTCTTCTCCAAATTGCCAACAGCGGTTTGCTGTTTGAAGAATGCATCTGCCAAGTCTTCTGCCGGGCCAGTTGCTTTTACAAGGCCACCAACAAAATCATTAAGCAGGTTTGAAAAAGAACTGTTGCTAAACCAACCGGCAATATTCTTTCCAATTTTTTCCAGATTGGCAGCAAGGTTGTTGTTCTTTTTATTGAACTCATCTGTGATGCTGTTATTATTCTTCAGGCTTTCAGTGGCAAGGTTTACCTTCTCACTCACCAAATCAGCATTTCTGGCTACTTTACTCAACACTTCACCGGCACCGCTACCATCTGCATCCAGTTCCTTCAGAATCTTACCAAAGGTTACATTGTCGGCACCAGCTTTTCGGGCTCCTTCCGCAACCTTCACAAATGCACTCATCAGATCCTGATTCACCAGCTTAATGAAATCATTCACAGCCATGCCAGATACTTTGGCAAACTTCTCAGGCTCTGCAGCTATCCGTTGCAGAATCTTGATGAATGCAGTGGATCCGCGCTCTACATTGATACCAAGCTCCTGAAATGTGGCAGCAACACCAAGTATCTCACCACTGGTCAGTTTAAATGTTCCTGCTACACCTGCCATTCTATTGGCAAAATCTACCACCACAGGTGCTGTTGCCTGGCCACTGGCACCAAGTACGTTTAGCGCATTACCAATGCGCTCTACATCATCACCATAGTTATTGGTTTTGATGTCCTGAAGGTTATTTCTAAGGATAGATAGCACAGTGGTTATCTCGCGACTATCTCCACCAAACTCATCACCCAATGCAACTACGATTCTATCCAGCTTTTCTACATTGAAGCGGTTTACTTCTTCGCCTGCTTGTCCTAAACCAATGGCTATCTGTCTAAGGTTGCTGCTGCTTGTTCTGGTATCAATCTTCCGGAATTCTTTATTCAGTTCCTCAACCTGAATTTTTGTAAGGCCACTGGCTTTCTCAATATCAGCAAGCTCATCACTGAGCTTTGCATTTCCTGATAATAGGTTATTGATATAACCTGATATGGCTGCAGTAGCCTGTTGAATGGTATTACCAATGAAAACGCCCATGGCAATTGTTTTCACCTCGTTCATAAATGAACGCTGCACCTTACTAACCATGCCCATTTTCTCTTTCATGCTGTCGAAAACCTGTTCTGCTTTCTTCAGCTCCTTTAGCTTCTTAGCCCATTCATCAGTACCAATGGCTACATTGTTCAACTGCCTACGTAATGCATCAACATACTTTGCTTGTTGATTGTAGGTCGATCCAAGGCCTTTATTGATCTGCTCTTGAATGGTAGCCTGCCGCTGCATGATCTTAGCCTTGTCTTCTTCCAGTTTTGCTACGCTCTTGCCTTTAGCATTTGCATCAGCAATTTTTTTATCGATCATATCCATCTTAGCACCTAACTGATCTAGCGCAAATTGTGCACTGGTGGTATCTAAGGTTACTACTCTGGAAACTGATTTTGTTGCTTCTGCCATGTTACCTGATTTTGAGTCTATCGAATGTGGCTTCTACCAAATGATCTGCCATTGTGTCGGCCAAATCATCTGCGTATTTTTCAACCAATGGGTTAAACCATTCTTTTGGTTGTCTGCTGCTGGGTGAGCCGTCTTTCTTAGGCCGCCCAACACCTTTATGTACAAACACACCGCTACGCTTAAACCTTAGGCGTATGCGGTTGATCATGTTAAACTCTTTCTCCTTGTTATACCTGCGCCCAATTCTAAATAATGGATCCTTTTTATCATGCACCATTCCTAGAGAAGACATTTCAGCTTTCAGTTCTTTCACTAACTGATCTGTTCTGCTTTCAATCTTTGGGTTGATATCATCTGCTGAGTAGAACATCATAAAAAAATCCCCACCCACACTGGGTGGATGAGGATTTTCATTTTTTGTTGTTAAGATCTATGCTTCTTCGTTTTCTGTTGGAAGTGGAAGAGAAGCCGGGCGAAGCTTTACAAACTGATTGTTTCTTTCGAACATCGCATCTGCCTGTGCCAGGCTAATGCGGCTCAGTTTGCCATAGTACCCTTCTTTTGTGCGGATGGTGTGATCTACCTCACTCATCAGCACATACTTTTCTCTTACTTCAAGCTGCTCGAATTCCATGGTTAGGCTCTTTCAGTGATATCGCCTTCGTAGAAGTAACGATCGTAAGCTTCAATTTCCAATGTCCAACCAACTTTACCACTTACGAATGTGCCGCTACCAAAGCCCACTTTGGTTACTTTACAAGGCACACAGCCACCGCCATACTGATATACTTTAGAATCGGCTTCACAAGTATTCTGCATGAAAATAACCAGTCCTTCATTGGCAATGCTGTCAACAACTTCTTGCATTGCAGGGCCATCACCGGGGATGAAGATTTTAGGCATGTACTTCATGTTCAAGCTGCCCTTCTCGCCAACGCTTTCGCCACTAGCTTCCAATACTTCAGGATCAGCCATGCAAGTCATTGCACCTTTGCCAAGAGCCCAAACGTGGTCAGTAGTGATTTTATACTTATCACCAACAGCTGGTGTTTCACCAAGTGTTGGCACTTGAAGCGTGGTAAAGTCGCTGAGGATGTTTACCCATGCTTTTACATAGCCTGGCTTTTTAACCGTGGCATCTGCAGGTTTGAGAGATTTATAAGCCATTTTGAATTGATTTATGAATGAGTAATGATTTTGCGGGTTCTTACAGCTGCTTCAAAATGCTGTGCTTTTTGCTTACCAACTCTGCCTGCAGGGCTGCATCATTCGCAATCTGCTCAGCGGTGATCTTTACACCATCGCGTGAGAAATGCGGATATCTGAAGCCATACTTCTGACCATCCAGCTCGAAAGACAGGGTGGCAATTGGCTTAACTGCTGCAGCTTGTGTTGGTGCCGGTGAAGCTGAGAGATTGTCGAATTTCTTCAACAGATCTTCATTGGCTTTAGAGAGCTCTGCGTTTTCTGCGCTCAAAGTCTCCAACTTTTCATCCAGCTGAGCAAGCTGCTCATTGGTAACCACAAAGCCTGCTTCATTCTCAGTGAAGTCGGCTGTATTGATGTGCTTGAGTTTCATGTGTACTTTTTTTGATTCAGTTAAACCAATCTTCACTAACATCTGCCTAAGCTTATGTGTGAGATTGATATTCATTGAAATAATGTAAGAGATTTATGAAGCTTCTCCCTTTTCAGGGAGAAGCAATAGGGTTATCGATTAGTCCACAAACTCGTTGTGCACCAGCAGTTCAGGAACTGCGAAGTGGATGCTCATCCACCAGTCTGCCATCACGGCAACTGCACGCTTCGCTTCCTCAACTTTGAACACATCTGCCATGTTCAGTTTCTTCACAACCTTGATACGGTTGTTGGCGGGTGTTGCCCAAATGAGGTTGCTGCCTTTGTGGTTAGGCAGACCTACCACACTGATAGTGGGGTAGTCTTCAATTACATTTTTGCCACCTTCCACAAAGTTTACATTCTGGCCATACTTGGCACGCTTACCACGGCCATAACGGGCAGCCAGTGTGGTGCTCATGCAGATCTCTGTGATCTCATCACGGAGCTCTTCATCCATGCTTTCCACCCACTTTTCTACCTGCTCACAGAAATCTTTTGGATCTTCTGCAGGTGTTTCAAATTGCAAAGGACCAGCACCCATATTGGTTCTGCCTGTTGCGTTCAGGTCAACAATACGCTTTTTAATACCGGTGAGGGCATTTTCAGCGGCACCTGCAGTACCTGCAACAGGATCTTGATACACCCCACCGAAAGCGGCTTTCTTCTCCAGATCGCGGTTACGCGCATCCAGAATGTGCTGCTCAATCAGGTAGCGCACAATCGGCCATTCAGCGCGGGCTGCAACATCCACGTTGGCCAAGAAGCCCAAGTAAGATTCTTCAATTTCATCCGGAAACAGTTCCAGATCAATCTTTTGGTGCTCTACTTCAAAACCATGCGGCTTGAACTCTAAAGCGCCTTTTGCAGTAAAACCTTTTTGGAAGGCCTGCAGCACTTCGCCCATCATTGCTGATGTGGTTTTGTAATAAGTGTTATCCTGCGGGATTGTACGGAACATTCCCAGTGTGCGATCTTTCGCATACAACAGCTTGTTCACATTGGACAGGTTCTGTCCCTCATTGATGTAATGAGCGCCAAACTGTGCTATGATTGCGGCTACTGTTAAACCCATGACTTTATTTTTAGAGGTTAGTAAACTTTTGATTGTGTACTTACAGTAGTTATACTACTTGTTTGTACAGTTCTTTTTGGAAGTCCATGTCGTTGGCTTTCACGGGTGCTTCTTCACCGGCAACAGGTTTCTCTGTTGCGCCTGTTACAGGTGTAGGCTTTGCCGCACTACCACCCAAACTGGCTACTTCCTGCTCCAATTCTGCAATACGGCTATTAGCTGTTTGCAAATTGTTTTCTGCAGTGGTTTGTGCATTTTGAGCGGTTGCCAGTTGGCCTTCCAACTCAGTTACACGTGCAGCACTTGCTTCAGCCTGCACTAGTGCAGCTTCCACATTGTTGAGGTGCTCTTCTGTTACCAGAAAGCCACCATCAATTACTTCGAATGCATCAGCCTTAGCTGTTGCGAGTGTTTTTTCGAAAGCCATATTTCCGGAATTTGATTGTTGTTTAATGAGGGTGTCCATTCTGCGAATGATCTGGTCAAAAGACTTCATGCCATCTATGAGGCCAATACGAGTGGCTTCTTTTGAGTTGAACATTTTACCTGTCTTCCATTCATCGCTGGTTAAACGGCCACCACGGTTTTTTGCAACGGTTGAAATGAACTGATCTGCCAGTTGCTTCAAATCAGCTTTAATAGCGGTATCATCACCAGCCAATGCATCGCGATAGTCTTTATTCTTATCGGTGCTTTGAGGGGCATAGATTTCCAGTATACGCAAATTGTGTTCATCACGATAGTAACTGATCCAATCTGCGATTTGGGTATATACACCAACAGAGCCAACTTCATCAGTTGGCTGAGTGGTATAGATTTCATCTGCTGCGCTGGCAATCCACATGGCTGCAGAAGCTGCAAAGCCATCATTGATGACAGCCACAACAGGCTTTTTCTTTTTTGCTGCTGTAATAGCATCAGCAAGTGTTGCTGTGCCTACTGCCTGACCACCGGGAGAATCTACATCCAGAATAATGCCTTTGATGTTAGATGCATTGGCCAGTTTGTTCAGCATATCTGCATAGTCCAGGCTACCGAGTGAACAGATATCGCCATACTTCATAATTGGACCAGCAATGGTGAGCATTGCAATGGAACCATCAGGAAGGCTGCTGAGGTCTGTTCTCCAATAAACCTTGTACACATTGGCAGCTTTTCTACTGCTTACTTGCTTAGCAGGTTGAGGCTTATTTTCTTCGCCATGATCTAAGGCACTAAACTCAGTCATAATACCGCTGAGATTGCCCTTTCCAAGAAAGGCGTTCAGTACCACAGGAAGCTGTGATTCTGCCCACTTTTTGTCAAGTAGCCAACCGCCGCGGAATATTGCTGAGAGTGTCTTGTTCATGATAGATGTAGCTTATACTGCTAGTTTCGTTTAATAACAAATGCCTGAACCGGTTTAATCTTATTGGTACCTGCCCCAAGCACTTGAAACCGCGATTTCTGATAATTGAGTAGGCTGTATGCACTGGTAGTTACAGGAAACACTTTCTGATTCTTGACCGAGTTGGATAACACCAGTGAGTCTAATGTGTACCAGGTTGTGCCATCTACTGTAGCCTGCAGATATACTTTGTTACCGCTGATGGTACCTGAAGCTCTGGTAAGGTCTGCTGTAACGCTGCGCACTTGATTATCGAAAGCGAGATCGATATAAGTGGTATCGGTATTCACTGTGCTGTCTTTAACAGGCTTAATCTTGGTAGATACCTGTGCAGATACAGAAACTGTTGGTGCAACTGTGAAAGTTGCTACAGTGATGATTGTCAGAATGGCGATAAGAAGTTTTTTCATGGTCTCAATTTTGTTTATACTGATGTTTCAGTTTTCTTAGGATACAAACATATTTCTACACTCACTGCTTAGAAAGGACAGTGAATCTTTGAATATTTAATCTTGCTTTTTGACTGGTGCTTTCTGTTGCGATTGTTGTTGCAACCTTTCTATGTATGGCACCAATATTGACTGCAGCATGGTTAGCTGATTCTTGCTTAAACCTGTTGGTGCATTTTCAAGAATATTGAAGATGGCTGCCATCCACTCTATTGTAGGGAAAAGCACTTCGTAATTGGCAAATGCAGAAGCTGCTATTCTTTTTCCTGCAACCTCAATAACCTTAATACTGTTGAGGTCTTTAATTACAAGCACGCTGTCTTTACCAGTCCACACAGCCACTTGCTTATGTGTAGAATCTTGAAAGTGAAATGCTGCACCTGAAGGCTTCACATTCGCTTTGCTGCTGTCTTTTTGCGCTGTGGCATTCAAAATCATCCCGATTAAGAATGCGAAAAGGATTGTTGCTTTTTTCATTTGTATAGGGTGTTTAATTAATTGCATGTTCCTCCGGATATATAGTTCTGCGTTCCGTTGCTTGAGGGTGAAAAGCTGTTGATGGAAACAGAAATAGTATTGATTGTTGAGCCGTGGTTGATGGTATGCACGTTGCTCAGGTTATTGCCTGAATTGATTGTTACAGGTGTGCCGATGGCTTCCGTTCCGTTGATGGTATAATTCCAATCAACTGTAACGGCTGTAGATACAGAAGCACTGGCAGATGCCTGAACCGTTGCTGTTGTTCCGCTTACATCAACAATCAAGCAGATAGATACGTTGCTTGTGCCTGATGGGTAGACAATATCCAAAACGTATTGGCTACCTGTATTTGTAGATGTTACCTGCACTGCAGCATTCAAAGACGGATAGAAAAACCAATATCCTGCAGTAGCATAACACGGACCTGCATCATCAACCACTGCAGGCTTAGTAACATCATCCACTTTGAAAACCTGATCACCAACTTGTAGCGGCCTATTGTACAGTGTCTTAAAGTTTACTGTGTACCACGGCTCTGCATAACCTAATGCATTTGCAGAAGATGTATAACCTGCACCTGTGCTGTATGAATCGCTAAAGCATAGGAAATAACCTTCGTGAGTATAGTACACCGTTGCAGCCACAAACGCACTCTTAGGTACCAGCTCATTCATGTCATAGCCTGTTATGGCGTTGATGTTCACATAAGCTTGCGCCTGCTCTCTGGTTACACACTCATCATCATTTGGAATGGTTGTGTTAGCGGTAAATACACCGTTGTTTACTGCATCAAGTAGTGCAGCACGAGTTACCATTTCATTGCTATTGGTTGCAGCCCATGTAGTGGCATAACGTGGCCTGTTGCTGATGATGATTGCCGCTAAGGCAAATAGCAGTACAATAAAGAAGTGTTGCTTTTTCATTGATGATCATTTTTTAGTAAAACCTTTTTGCTATCTCCATCAACAAATGGGAATTTTTCTGGTAAGCCGTTGTTTACTCTGCGCTCTAATTCAGCTATGCGCTTTTCTAGCTGCATAATTTTGTAGGTATGCACTTGCTGATAGTCAACACGCAAATAGCCATCATCGCCTTCTGTTACAGCAAATGACATTTCTTTCTGCACCTGCTGTGCGCTGTAACCCCATGAAGGTTTAAACTCATTCTTGAAGCTGTAGATGATTGGATTGATACCATCTGCACTCTTGAACTCAGAAAACACAGTCTTCAAGCGTATGTCTGATGTGGCAAAGAAGCGGGTTGCTGAAACGGTAAAATTAAAAGTTGCCGCACCGGTAGAATTATTAATCAACAGCGCACTATATCCACTACCAAATACGTCACTTGATGTTGCATTCATGCGAATAACAAAATTGCTTGAATAGTCAAATGATATTCCCGCCCATTTTTGGCTTGAACTATTAAATACTATGCTTGGGAAATTGGCCGTTAGTTGTACTGTTCTATTCCATCCTCCCGTCATTGCTGTACCACCATTAATAATTGCAGGTAAAGTAGAAGTGAACTCCGTATTGCTAAACGTGCCTCTTAGTGTTCCATTGGTATAAAAATCAATCTGCTGCCAGTTTGAAGCGTTGATTCCACCTATTTGTGCAGTAACGCCAGCCCAATCAAGTATTCTCCATGAACCCATTTCATAATCATCAGCATTCATTCTTCCGCTAAATGTTGCGGATTGACCTGATAGCAAACCTGTGGATGAAATAGTTACTTTTTTTGTAGCACTCCCACCTGTCGCAAAAAACATATCCCCCTCTGAAAATACACCTACTGAGTAATCCGTACCACTTCCTGAAATAACATTATATGTATACAAACCGCCCCTATTTGCAGATGCCTCTAAAATATTAAACCATCTTCCTGTTACAGATGAAGATGCCGATAGTGTAGAGAATGAACCTGCACCTGCCGCAAAAGCTCTCCCATTTGTTGATATTCCGCTTGCTGCGCTTGCTTCAAGCAATGCACTTCCAGCATTTGTGTAGATACCGATACCATCGGTGTCCATATTTCTAATTGATGGATATAATGTGTTAGCAGTATTTCCTAAATACAAATAGTTTCGGCTGTTAATTTGAACGCTACCACCAAAAACACCGTTACCACTCCATGAATTGTTGCCATTCACGTCCATTGTGTACCTATTAACAGGTGTCATGGATGCGCCACCTGTTCCAGTTGGTGCAGTAAAAAACTGAAATCCGCCACTCTGAAAACGGATAAATGAAGCAAAGTCGCCAACACGATAATTGTATGCACCTGTTGTTGTTGTATAGCTTACATTGTAACCAATAGAACCATAATCGCCACCACTTCCACCTGTTGAAATAGCGTGATTTCCTGTTTGTCCTGCTATATAAATTGGCCTTTGAAATGTAGCACCCCATGCATCAATAACACCTGAAAATGCAGCTTGCGTTCCGCTTATAGTTGTAACACCTGAAATGTTCCAACCGCCCATGTTTAAATGGCCTGTCATTGTTCCACCACTAAAAGGCATGTAGCTACTTAATGCAGATGCTGTGATATAGCCTGCAGGGTTTGTGGCATTGTAAGGTGTATAACCCAATGCAGTAGTAACCATGCTGCTGTTGATGCCAGTAATGTAGCCAGCTGTATTGTTGAATGATATCTGCCCTGTGGTACTATTGTAACTAATGCCAGCACCGGCAGAAAGAGAAGCCCTTGCCATGGCATCGGTGTATTGCGTAATGGTGCTACTTATCTGACCAGTAGTGCTGTTGTAAGTTATGCCTGCGCCTGCTGATAGTGCTGCACGTGCTCTTGCATCTGTAAAGTAAAGATTAGCAGCTTCGCTAATGTTGGTAGTTGTCAAATTTACATTACCAGTCTGCCCGTTCACGGACTGCACAGGTGCATCAGGTGAAAGCAATTGCACCCAATTACCCAATGTGCTTGCAGGTGTTGCTATCAACACATAAGTTCTGCTTTGATCTGTTCTAATAGCCATTGCACCTACATTGGCACCACTCACCGCAAGCATTGCAGATTGTGAAGCCACAACGAATGTTTGTCCGGTCTGTGTAAAGTCTATTCGTGCTGCAGGTATCTTGCCATTGGCATCTAAATCAGCATATCCATTGGCTTGCCCTTTATTGGCTAAGTTCTCAGGCGTATAGCCAAGTGCATTCTGCTTCGCATTCCATGTGCTTTTTTCCGTATCGGTTACAAATCTATAGCTGCTGCTTTGGCTTATGTTGGCAGGGTTGGTGGCATCCGTATTTGGTACGTTGCTTAATCCAACATCTGTTTTCGTTAAAGTGATGTTGGCACTCAGTGGTGCACCATTAATAGTTCTCGTATCAGGTACAGGTGTAAAGCCTAACACATTCTGCTTCCCATCCAATGCAGTCTGCAACCCGGTTATCTCTGCCACTGCATACGCAGGCTTTGTGGCCGCTTTCGCCCATGCATATACCGTAGGATCAGTTTCCGTGAAAGACTGCAAATAGCGGGCATCTGCTTCCGTCTTTGAATACACATTCAAATTCGTTCGCGCGGTGCCAACATTGGTTACATCTGCCAAATTGTTGGCGGCAAGTAATAGCGAAGGCTTGTTTTTTACGCTATCCCAAATTGTAGGAAATGCTGTAGGCTTTCCGGTTATGTTATTCCAGCTTAGGTTGATGCTGTTGAATGATGCTCTTACCGCTGCAATGCTATCTAAAAACCGCTGGAGTATTACATAGCGTGCATCGTACAAAGTGAATCCACCACCCCAAGGCACATCACCACTTTCAATATTACCAAAGCTGCTATTGCCCCAACCACTATTCTTCAAATACTTTCCTGTGGTTCTACCATTAATGAAGAGCTTCAGCGTTGCATTGTTTGAAGTATCGCGTGGACCTACATTTATTTGGTTACCAATTACCCATGTGGGCAACTGCGCATTAGCTATGCTGTAGCTGAATAAAAGCAGGATGAGTAGTTTTTTCATGCTCAATTATTTAATAATGATCATTGCGTCTGTTGCGCCTGTGAAATCAATCAGAAACTGTGTTTGGTTTGGTGCAGCTGCATCTGTTTGTATGGGCACATTGGCCAGATCCCAATTGCTGCCATTCTTAAACCATACTTGAATGAGTGGGAAATCTCCAAACGCATCTTTGCGGCTTTGTGTCCAGGCTATTGTGTGCGTTGGTTGGTTGGTAACCATAATTACTTCTGTACCGTTCTGTACAGATCCTTCACCAGATCCACCGCCACCGGTTGGATTCTCAGGTGTAATGGGTGGTATGCTAGGCACGCCAGAAAATTCAGTAATCACCAAGCCTTTGTGCAACTGCTGCCCGGTTAATTTGATGCTGGTAATAGCAGAATCGCCAATCTTTCCGGAGTCTTGCTCAAAATTGAATTTTAACCAGCTATCCGGGCCACCAATGAATTTCATGAGGCCACCTGCGCGCTGCTGACCAATTACCACCAAGCGGTGATATGGAAGATTCTGCAATAGCCTTTCATGGTTTCTATTGCTTCCGCCAATGTAGCCTTCCAGTTCTATTTTATAAAACAGGCCTGCAGCTGCAGTACTCAGCTGTTCTTTTAATCCAAACTCATGACGGTTAACGGTGATGGGGCCATACCAACTTTTGCCGGCTTTTAATGTGGGCGCTTGTGTTAGTTCCTGGTCTTTGTTGGCATCAGGAAAACTGGCTACATCTTCCCACAAAGCAAACCACCATTGGCAAAAGCCAGCGGCATACATATTTGTTGCGCTGAGGGTGGCTATACCTGCTGAGCCGGTAACATTCATGCAGTGAAATTGCCACTATGTATGTGTGTTGGAAAGGACAGTGATTTTTGAAAATTGCTTTCATTAATGCCCGACAAATCGGGCGCAAATTTTCTGAAATTAAAATAGGCGCAAAGGCAATGGTGGCAATGGTTTTGCCGACAAATCGGGCGCAAATTTTTTAGCAGATTTTTCCTCGTATCGCTGATGCTTTTTCACCATTGCATCGTAGTTAATATCGTACTCCAACTCTATGTTGTAACGCTTGCAAAAATCTTCAATAGCATTTTTCCGCTCAAGGCCCAGCATCTTGTAGCAAAATGCGAAGTTGGCAAATTCATCTTCAAATTTTTTCTCTAGCAGCTTATTCAGGAACACTGCATTTTTTTGGTTGATGCCGGTACCATACTGGTATTCGTTAAACCAACGAACAGGCAACAATATCTGCAGCTGCACGGTGAACTTGTCGAAAGCTTTATGAATGAAAGACCATTCTTTATTGTGGTACACATCTTTCTCCAAGGCTAAAGCAATCATCATTCCGTAATAGTCTGAAGAGTCGAACTGAGCAGGAGAGCCGTAATCGGTCTCAATATATTTTTTGAGAAATGGCTTTGTGGGCAGAACTACGGAGAACTGGCTTACTCCCATGACTACAATAATACACCAATTCGACAAAAAATTCGACACAACAGATTAAATTTTTATCCAATAATTAATGATTAGGCCTCTTCTGTTCAATAGTTCTGGTGTATGCATCTCTTCCAGCTGCGCAAGAAGCTCTACAGCAGGTAAGCCACTGCTTAGCATCGCGATCATGTCGGTAAGTTCATGTGGCCAGATGGGCAGCATATCATCCAACTTAAAAAGTACCGGTGGATATGATTGGTCTTTGGTGTGTATGCGAAAGATGCTGTTTCTCCAGTTGGTAGGTACTTTACTTCTGTCTGGAGCCAGTGTAACATCTATCATGGCATTACACACCAGCTTATTGTTGTAGTTGGTGTTCCAGAAAATGTCTTTGATGGCTGCCTGTGTGGTAGGCAAAGCTGTTGAAGTAGCGATATTTTCCATAAGCGATTTTTTTGGCTGACTTTGAAAAGGGGGTGAAGTTTGAAACATTTTTACTTAATTACTTGATTATCATTTGTTTCAAAATGTTTCAACCCAATGTTTCAACTTGTAACAATCTGTAACAAATTGTAACAGCGTAGCAGCCTGAAACAAGTTTGAAACATGCCACAACTACCACTAACAGATTGATTCTCTTTACTATTCTTCTTTTCTCTAGAGAGAATGTTTCAAATGTTTCAAGAAAAAGGAAGGTTGCCAAAACGCCATTTTTAGCCTTAGGAATAGGCCACAGGGCCATTTTTGGCGCGCCGAATAACATACTGCTACTACTACCGCTGTTACATAAACCGCGCTTTTCATTGATAATCAACATTGTTTCAAACTTTTTTGGGGTGAAATAGAACAGGGATGGGCCGGATATATTTTATTTCATGCGTAAAGTATATGCCCGTTGTATAGCCTGGTATCTGAAGTATGAAGAACTGATCTGGATGGCGCTGGAGCTGCTAAATGAATTAGCTGCCCTAGTGAGCAGCTAATATCAAAACGGCCAGCCTGCAGGCTTCTCTATGCGTTCAAATTCAACTACCCATACCCATGGGTTTGCATCCCAACTTTCGGGGCCTTTGATAGATTGCCAAAGTGATTTAAAAGAATTGATTGATGATGAATAACAGTTTTTTTCATCTAAGTAATCAATATAATGGCTTGTCATTCCTACTGGAATACCATTTGTTGTTCCTATTCCTTCTGCAATTGCATCATCCTCACTAATATCCTGCAGCCTTTCAACCCGTACAGATTTTACCTGCAGGAATAGTCTGCATGCAGCTTTGGGCATGTGGATTGATGGATCATAGGAAGAAAATTTATTTTTACATGGATCGATACTTGGTTCTGCCTTATATACGTATTCTATTGAACCTCTATACTCAATACGATTAAAACTCTCTCTCACCCATAGCACATCGCCCGGTTGGCCGTATGGGCATTTGAATGAGTCTAAGCATGAAAAGCCATCATTACTGAATGTGTCTGCAACTTCCCATTTTTCGCCACGTTGATAAATACGAACCCTGCTATCAGTTCGGCCATGCGTTAAGGGCTGCGGCTTCACTACTCTCCTTGTCTGCGTTTTACGGCCATCGAGTATGGCCTGCACCATTGGGGTGCTGAATAGTATTGGTATTGCTTTCATGATTAGGCTGTTTGAGTTTTTATGGCACTATAATTTGTATATGAGAATCCGCCAGATGTTTTATAATGATGCTCATTGATCAATTTTTTACTAACTAAAAATCTGCAGGTTCTATACGCGGCAGATGTTTGTCCGAAAGAATCTCTTGATGCCGCACGCCTTTGTTTTCCTATAGATTCATAGTAAACTCTTGCTACATAACAAGCATTTACCTCTCCTTTGGATTTATTGATAAAGTCTAAGAAAAATGACTGCATAGCAGTAAGCTTAACCGACTCAATTTTTTCATTTGCTGTTTTCATGATTATTATTTTAAATGATTAATACCCCCAAAAACCTGCGTTGATATCGGTACTGAATGTTGTTTTCTTTGCTACTTTTCTGCTCTTAGCATCTTTCCAGCCTTGCTCATAGGCTTCTTTGCGGATGCGCTCAATTCTGCTGTGCAATGTTTGATTCATGGCATCTTTTAGCAGCTGTGCATTCATTGGTGTATGGTTACAAACTCTAAATGGAATGACGTAACCAATTGACAGTGTAAATTCCAGAGTAACATTGGAGCCGTCTTTACTTAGTTTTAGCATGGTGCTGTTTTTTTGAGGTGAAGGGATTTTGTATGCCTAAGAAGCTTGCGCCCAGGATAAAGCCGTTGGTGGTAAACCCGGCACGCAAGCCCATTTTAGTATTATAGTTTACAGGCAGGTAAAAATTGCAGCCAGCTTCTGCATAGTTGCGGCCAACAGATAGGTATGGGCTTAGCAGCTTTCTACCCATTGGTATAGATGCTTGGTAGCTAATAAGCAGCCGGTATTTGGTAATAGGCAAGCTGTTGGCGTCTTCGTGCGATAGCTTACCGGCAAGCATTAATCCACCAAATTTTGGCTTCCAGAAACCTGCTGCTACTTCTGCCTGTAACCAAGCTTTACTGGTGTTGGCACCGCCAAAACCACCTACAACAAAAGTTTTCTTTTGCGCTGCTACTACTACAGCTAATAAAATAGCTGTGATGGTGATGAGTGTTTTCATGTTATGCTACTTTTTTGATTCTGCGAATGATCTCAAAGCCCATGGCCTCGCACCATGCTTTGATCACTCCTGGTACAACTGAATTGCCGATGAATTTTTTCTGATCTGATTGGTTGCCGTGTAAATGATAGTCAACGGGAAAGCCTTGTATCTGCAACAGCTCCAATACTCGAAGCATGCGCATTTTGATGTCAACAAGGCCATACACTGCCATGAACATTTTTATGCGGATCATTGGCTCGGTATCATCATCATAAACCGGAATGCTATAGTTTCCTGCCTCAGCCTGTACTAAGTACAAAGGAGCTTTGTCTTGCCTTGCTACTATTGTGCAGCAAGGATCTTCCACACTGCCATTGTTTCCACCCCATGCCGGATTAACAATGTAGTGATGTCTCCTACTGGCTTGGATGGTTGGTGCCGGCTCTTCAATTGACTTCGGTTTATTCTCATAGCTCGTAGGCATGATGAATGGCACTGCCTGAATAAGGTTGTGCTTATCGTTGGTGAGAATGGCACCGGCTGGCCGATCTATTGACTGATTCTGTGCTGATGCAAACTCCGGTGATATTAGCTGGAAGCGGTCTTTTGTTGGTATGGTAGGACATGGTTTCTCTACTGAGCTGCAATTGTCTCCATTGCCGTAATAAGCTGCAAGGAATTTTGGCTGTACAACTCCTAATCTGGGTTGAGCTGCAATAACAGGACATGGATTTTCCAAAGAAGGTGGTGTATGTACACCATCTTCATTCATAGAATTGTACTTCAATAGAAAACTTGCCTGAACCAGTGCCTGAGAGTCTATACATGTGATTGTACCGGCTGGTTGATTTACCGAAATGTTTTTTCCTGCAGGACGGCCACTGTAGTACTTACTGATGAATGATGTGTCACCATTGGCCACATACTTGATCAATCCGGCATAGATGCGTTCCAGAGTCTTATCTGATAGGGCTTTTTTCCGGTTGAATATGCTCTCACCTTCATCTGAAAAGTCAAGCACATCCTTTACCGCTTTCCACTTTTTAAGGGTGCCATTAAAAAGGCTATCCTTAACCGGATTTTTTGCATGTGTAGGCTTGGGCCATACTATAGGCAACCCGTGCTTTGCAAAGCACCCAAATAGCCTATTTCGGCTTGTATATGCCCCAAAATTGGCACTGTTTAATTCTGTCCAATCATCATAGTAACCATATTCACAGATGTCTTTACGCCATCGTAAGAAATCTGCACCGCTTTTTTTGCTCAGTGGTTTTCCGTTCTCATCAAGTGGGCCCCAACTCATGAACTCCACCACGTTCTCGATCTGCACATAGTCCGGATCAATTGCCTCAATGTATCTATCCAGGTGCTCAGCCAATGTGCGGCTGTCTGGGTCTCTGGGCTGGCCTCCTTTGGCCTTGCTGAAATTGGTGCACTCAAGGGATGCCCATAAAACAAGGTATGCATCCGGATATCGTTCCTGCCACCACTTAACAATCTCTTTCAGCTCGGTAAGGTCAAGTGTGCGAATGTCCTCTTCAAAGTGATTTACCTCTGGATGGTTTTTCCAATGGCTGATTATGGCCTTTGGATCATGGTTCACACATGCAATTACTTTGGCAATATTGTTGCCATCAATCTCTGCCTGTGTAAATCCGGTTGTTGTGCCTCCGGCTCCGCAGAACAAGTCTACAATTAAGAAAATGGGTGTATTGTCGTACATACAATGTTTTTTAAAAGGCCGCTCCGGGCAGAAAAGCACTCCGGTTCAAGATTGTTTCTATGATGTTGAATTTGTGTTGTTCTTGTGGCTGTTGGCTACCCATTCCAACAGGCCGATTGTTAACCTCACTTGCCTATCATACACAATACTTTAGCGGCCCTATTTATGTTAATCGAATAGTGATCCTTCTTTTGGCACAAAACCTGAATCCGGTATTCCGCTATTGTTCGTCATTTCGCTGATGTGCTTCTGCTCAGGATCTGGTTTAAAGTGTGCCAGCTGTTCTGCAGTTAAGAATCTTTCTTTCTTGAAAATGTATGGCCTACCTAAGCAGCTTACTTCTGATCTGTTGCGTTCCTTTTTAGCGGGATCCTCAGCCATCTTAGGATAGCTGTAGCGTTTTGTTTTATATACTTTCTTAATTATCGAGAGCGCCTGCAGCTCTTCAACTTTATACTTCTGCATGGCAGCTTTTAAAGCATCGCCATCATGTGGGTATTCTTTGCCTTCAAAATCCCACACATGAAACATATCTAGCTTCAAGCTATCTTTTAGCACCTTAGCCACATAGTTGCGCTCATAGCGGTTGTTGAGTATTTCCTTTCTTACATCTTCACCACTCATGTATATTTCATCGCAACCAAAGTCCATAAAGGCATCGCGCATGTATTCAATAATCTCTTTCTCTACTGTTGGTTTGCTGTATTCAATTACTCTGCGCAATGCTTCTGTTTTCAGCAGGCTTGGGTGGAACCACATACGGTTGAGGTTATCCGTTACCATTTTTCTTCTGCTTAGGAAATTGAGGAATGCAGGTATTTCCTCAATCATATTATCCATCAATCCCGGATTCTCTTTGGTGATGGTTGGCACTTTGATGATCCAGTAACGGATATCATCTTCAGAAGCATAAATGAAGTTTTCTTCGTTATTGGTGATGAACATAAACTTGATGAAGCAGTCAATCTCTACGTGATCTTTACCCTTGCTGTTCATCATGATCTTTTCTGCAGTAGAGAGGCTTTTTACTTTCTCGATTACTGCTTGCTTATCGATCTTGGTTTCATCGCAAATAACCAGGGCTTTGGTTGCCCAATGCTTATTGAAGTCGCCTGCCAGATCCTGATTACCTACTACGGCACAGTTGCCACCGAGAATCTGTTTTAACAGCTTGCCAAAAGTTGATTTACCTGTGTTGTTCTCTTTACTTACCAAACACAGGATAGGCAGTTTCTGCCATGGGCGTTGGTAGATGAGTTGCACATAATCCATGCCCAGCTCAAGCATGCTGTATTCTTTTTTCTCACCACTAGCAGGATCTTTAAAATGCACTTTGTTGTGGCCGAAAATGTGCACCATAAAGCCATAGATGTTGGGAAAATCATCTATTGTGGCATTCTCTTCCTGAGGCTGAAAATCTAGCGGGTTATATACGTTTAAGCAGTTGTGGATGACAAGCTGATAGTTGATGTGATCAGGCACATTGCAGAAGGCCTGGTACTTGCTAACGTGCTTTAGGAAGTCTTTGCCGTGATCGTCTATGATGGTGGTTTTATCCCATCCCAACAGTTGGCGCTCCATTTGGCCGTACTTGTTAGGCACTTTTACAAACTTGTAGTATTGCGTACCTACGCGGCAATAGTCTGAAGCTGCACCGGGCACCAAGAGCTTGCAGGATCCTTTCTCATCATCGTACCGGTAGCGCGAACCGTGGAATATGAATTCTTTGTCTTGGCTAATTTCTTTTCTATCAACGTGCCACAGGAAGAACTCGGTAACATCGCGAAAGCGAAACTCATTGTACACCGGGTTGGTGCTAGTAGTAATGTTGTACTTCTTAATCCAGCGGCCACGTTTAGAAACCTGCTGTAGATCTGCTACAATATCTGCAGCATCATTGGGGAATGCAATAAGCAAATCATCCAGCCCTTTGTACTGGCCACGTGGCTGATCTGGGTGCTCCTGATGGATTTGGTCTGTATTGATGTGCATGAACCACTTCTCCACATCATAATCATCCAACAGGGTTTTAAACGTAGCTATGGAGCTGTAAAAGCTGTATGGGCGTTTGTACAGATCCACCTGCTCTTTAGGATCATTGGCTTTGGATGAGAGGTCGAACACATCGCCATCAGTTAGCCAAACCACTCTTTCTACTTTACACTGCTTAATCAGTTCTAAAATATCAGCATGCAGGCCACCTGTTTCTTTGTTTTTCAGGTGCGTAATAGATGCTACACCCACAATATCTAGCCCGTGCATAGAACCTTTGTAAGCTTTGAAAAAGCCTTCTATGATGTACAGGGTTTTAATGGGTGTGGCTGCATCGAACTTATCTAGTAAAGCAGGTGGAAAGAATGGGTAAGAACCATGCCCTTTAGGCATTTGGTACTTCATGGTATCGCCATTTGGCTTGATGGCGGGAGTCTCCAGACGAACGATAGACCAATGGTCTTTCATTTTGGTACCATCTTTACGGCCGGCACCATCTTTTTCTATGCGTATAAGCTCTCTGTGGATGGTGTAGACAATAATCTCAATGCCCTTTTTGTGTTCGCGAAAAATGGGCACCGGCTTTAGCACATTGGCTCCAGCTGCACTATCGTATTGAAGAAGCTTTATTTGGTTGTCTTCTTCAGTTATGCCAAGTAGTTGTAAACGCTCTTGAAAATAGCTCATGGGTAGTAAGGAAAATCAGCGTTAGGAAAGGGTTATTCAGCGGGTTGGGCGTTTTCGGCTATGTAGCCTACTTCATGCAGCAATGAATCAGCAAGCTGCTCCCAATATCTTTTGCGCTTTCTATTATGGTGGCCAAACTCGCTTTCAAACTTTTTACTACTGGCTCTTAAATTTCCAAGAATGCTGATGGCTTCCATGAGCACACTATCTTTTGTTTGTCCATCAGGAATGGTGATGGGTATTTTGGTTTTGGGCATGGTTAATCAAGACTTTTTAATGTTTTCAAAATGTCGTAGTACCCGTAGGCATAAACAGCTGTTGAGAAACCTCCAATGAATATGAAGGAAGAATTGCCTAAAATCAATCCTGCACAGAAGTTCAAAAACCACATGATGGCAGTGGCAAGCACTACCCTGCTTTGCTTCTTAATCTCTTTTTTTGCGTCCATCTAACTCAGCTTTAATGGTTGAGGAAATGATGCCATCTCTGCGTTGGCATTGCTTCAGGTATTTGCTATTGGGCGCCCCATTGTTAATGCGCATTTGGCGCTCAATGATGGCCCATTCTGCTTCTTCCTGAATGGCTTTTAGTTCTTTGGTGCTTCGCTGTGAGATGAGCATAATGCAGGTTTTAGCGTGAGGTGTTTGGTATTAATTTCAGCAATGAGGCAGTCGGCCATTTTCTGTGCTTCTTCTTCCTGCACAGATCTATATTTCTCAAACACAAATAGCCTGGTGAATTTGCTTAGTGTTTTTAGCTCATCTGTTGTGGTTGAATGCTGAATACAATCTCTGATGAGGTGTGCGGTATTCTCCATTGTATTCATCGGGCAGCATTTTGGTATTGGAGAATGTGTTGCCTTACTTCTGCATCGAATTGCATTTTGTATTGGTGCTGCAGGTATGCCAAGTAATGAGGATTGATTTCTGCAACCTTTTTAACGGTGCATCTGGCATACTGGCCGAACGGGAGCACATCTGAAAGCTTCCAGATTTTAGGCTCTTTCTTAACCCGTGGAGCGGGCTGTTTTAGTTGCTTCATTACAGAAGCAGTGAACATTTCTTTTTGCATATGGGCGTTGTTTAATTCCAGTAATCATCCAACTCCGCATCTGGCGTATCATTCAAACACAACACATCTAACAGCTCACAAATGAGCACAGCCAGTATGAGTAGTATGGTCTTTTTCAAAGCGTTCATTTCATAAAGCCACCCGAATCAGATCGGGTGGCCGTTGCTTCACCTGTATGCCTTTACAGGATTTCTACTTGTGCGGGGATAGGTTCTTTCAACCATGGCACTTTGTTCGTACTTGATAGGGCAGCTATCATTGGCTGATAACTGTAGCATTCCTATCCTCTCCCATGCAGGCATTGGTACCCAACCTGCGACCTTAGCCGGCTTTCGCCATGGGCCGACACCCGAACAATTGAAAGAACTTTTTACTCCCCTTTTCGAGGGTTGTTGCAAGGGGCAGATTCGAACTGCCGACCTTCTGGTTATGAGCCAGACGAGCTACCGGGCTGCTCCACCTTGCTATGTTGAGGGATTGGAATGGCTGAGAAAATAACCGTAACCAAAAGCATTATTTAGTTAAGTATTCAATCCCTCTGTACCGGCATTTATAAAGCCCTCGGTACAACAGGGCCATTCGTTTTGCAAGCTTTTTTAAAAGCAGGGTGTAGAAACACCCCGCGTGATTAAACGATTGCTTGCCATATGAAAAAGAACTTCAATTCAATTTTACCCGGCCTAGAAAGACTGGGTGTGATCAGCTATTATGAGCTCGTACCCATTACCGAGTTTTTGAAAACCCAGTTCTGCGAATAGATTGCTGTGGTCTGCTACATCCCACATGTATTCATATTCTTTCATTCGCTTGCGTACAAATGATTTTTCTACGCACCAGATTCCAAATGCTTCTACTCTAGCGCGATAGAAGCAATACAGGCTTAGTATAAAATCAAATGACATCATGCGTTTGGATATTTCTGTTGAAACTTCAATGCAATACGCTGGCGGAAATGGTTGCGCAGCTCTTGCTGATTGATGGTCTTTACATTTCTATTACCAAGAGAAACAGCACCAGGAAGCCCGTTAACGGCTTCTAACAACTGCGTAGCCATCCATCTAATCTGGTGCATGTTTGCTCCGGTAGCATCGGGGGTATTTACTGCGTTCGACATTTTTCTCGACATGGCTGGTTAAAAAAAATGATCTATTTCTTTATTGCTTGTTGCTTCTTACGCTGTAAGGCTTCAAACTCTTTTGCGACCTTATTTCTCGCTGACACTGTTTTTCTTAAAATTTTAAGGTCATTTTTTCTTTCTCTCAAAACATCATAAACCTGCTGCGATGTTAGCTCTATTCCTTGATTTGCAAGGATTTCTGAAACTCTCTGTCTCCAATTCTTAGGAAGTCTCTTATTAAATTTTTTAGCGGCAGGCATGTATATATAAAGTTTGGCATTTAGATTGAACACTAAAGTTTACCAGTCCTTAGTGTGTCCCTGTATTGTCCCTATTCGCTCCCTGTTTCTTCCCTACAGAGCGAAAGTATATGCTTTTGCCTTTTCGACAAAATTTTCGACAAAAAAAATTTTAAAAATTTATGAAAACAGCATCTACAGTGCTGCAAACACCCTTTGAAAGGGCTGTAGCACAGGTACTTGAGTATTTGGTAAAGCACATTGAACTGCACCAAAAATTCCGACATAAATCGGAATTACTGAATCAATTAGGGCTTGAATCCGCGCATTACAGCCATTATGTGAAAGGGAGAAGGAATATTCCTCAAAAACATTGGCACGAGCTGCAGAAGGTACTACTGAAGCATTACCATGTGCATCCTACATTCTTACACTTAGGCACTGGCCCAATGTTTAAGGATGATGCGCCCTGGTTACTGAATGAAGATCCTGCTTCTTACATGGCATTCACCAAAGAAAACTTTGATCAGCTAGTGTTGAAGCTGCAAAGTGCTGAGATAGCCATAGCCAAGCTGAGAGCGGAAAAGAAAGCATTAAAGCAGGAGCTAGAAGCCCTGAAAACTGGGGCGAAAACGCGGGCGAAAGTGAAGAAATAAGCTTTTCAACGTATTGATTTTGAATAGTAGTTGTACACGCAAAACTGTCTAAAATGACAAATAGCAGCTTCGATTCCCGTACCGGGTACGAAAAATCCCCACAGCAATGTGGGGATTTTTGTTTTTAACACCTATCCATCATGATTGAAGTATATGCCCGCCGCTGTTGGTCGCTGACCAACAGCCAGTTCCCAAAAGCACAATCAGTTATTACAGCTTGCTGGTCAGGCGACCAGCAAGGGTGCGAGATATTGTGTAGATTTAGTCAAGAAAAGCATTTAAAGGATTTAGCCTACGCCCATTCCATGAAAATCGCACATGTCTTTAGTGTGTTTTTAGCCTGTTTACTGGTTGCATGTCAGACTGATCTAAAAAGAACGACAAACAAATATAGCGTTGACCTAAGTTTCAACGCTTATTTAGATACCTCTCTGAATAAACAGAACAAATACAATGGCTTCTATCAAAACTATAATTTCTTAAAAGACACAATTGTTTCAGTTTACGGTAATTCAATTACTGGATCACTTTACTTTATTGACATCAATTATATGGCACCACAATTGCCGATAAGTGTATTCTTATTTAAAATGGGCAAAAACTATGCAATTTGTACCGATGCAGAAACACCCGGCGAAATTGACTTTACCAAAAGCTATAAAGAGAATAACCCAATTACCTATAAACATAGAATAGTTAAAACGGTACTCAAAAATGACTCCATCACGCTTATCGGCTATTTAAAGAAAAACTCCTTGGAAATTCAACACTTCAATCAAAAAAATACAAACAAACAACCAATCAATCTTGGACTAGGAATACAAGTCATCAACAAACATGGATCGCTTTTATTAAATGACAGAAAATATATCTTTTCTGTTAACACAATGCTTAAAAAGAATAGAGGAAAAAAAGAAATTAATACTGTTCGATTCTTCGATTCCTCTCTTGCATTCAATAACCAAAATGTGCAACTGGTTAATGTAACTTACACCGATGGCGACACCTTACTTCTTGGAGGACGCTTTTTTACAATAGACTCAATTCCTGATCATCTTTCCAAAATTTATTTGAGTGAGATTGAGCATAAAGGCAACTCAAAAGAAGGATTAGAAGTATTCAACCATCTTCCAATAAGTAATGGACAATTATTGGAAAACACCAACAAGACAATTCGTATTGGCGGAAAACAAGAAAAGTACACGCTGATTGATTTTTGGGGAACTTGGTGTCAACCTTGTATTGAACTTACGGAAGAGTTGAAAGCAATGGAAAGACAGTATAAACAGAGAATTAACCTAATCAGCATTGCATGCGATTTTAATCGAGCAGATGTGCTTAAACATGTGAATGGGCATCAAATGAATTGGACACATGTTTACGAAGAGTTTACAACCAAACCATTGAGCATTAAATACAAAGTTGATGCCTATCCCACTTTCATACTTCTATCTCCCTCTGGAGAAATTTTATACAGAGGTGTAGGTAAAGAAGGGTTTTATCGACTAGAAAATTTTTTAAAGTCTCTTTCAGATGTTGGTCGCTGACCAATCGCAATTCTCCCTATCAAGCATATTCGCGCATGCAAGCGCACTTACAACCCAAAACCCTGATGCATTTCAGGCATCACTACTTCAAAACCTTTGCGTTGCAGGCGCTGACTAAAATCTGCCATCACATCCGGCTCGCCATGCACTAAGAACAATTGTTTTACCTGTTGCTTGTTCTGGCAAGACAGCCACTGCAGCAGATCATCGTAATCACCATGCGCACTCATGCTGCGCATACTACCTACTTCTGCTTTTACTTTAAAATCCTCACCGAAAATGCGCACATCCTTCACGCCAGCCATCAATTTACCACCCAGAGAACGTGGTTCGCAATAACCCACCATCAGAATGGTATTATTCGGGTTATCGATATTATTCATGATGTGGTGCTTGATGCGGCCCGCATCTGCCATACCGCTTGCCGATATAATGACACAGGGATCTTTTAATTCATTCAATCGCTTACTCTCTTCTGCGTTCTCAATAAAATGCAATCCTGTAAAGTCAAATGGATCAGCATCGCTTTGCATTACTTTCTGCAAACGTTTATTAAAATACTGCGGATAAGATTTGATCACAGCAGTTGCTTCTTTACTCAGTGGGCTATCCACGTAGATATTGATCTTAGGCAATCTGCGTTCTAATTCCAACTGATTCAGTAATAACAATAAGGTTTGCGTTCTACCCACGCTGAACGCAGGAATGATGAGCTTACCTTTTTTTTGCAAGCAGGTATGTTCAATCCATTTCAGGAATGTATCTACAGAATGGTGAACTTCATCATGCAAGCTATTGCCATAAGTACTTTCCATGATGATGTAATCTGCCTGCGGAAACACTTCGGGTGAACGCAGGATATCATCGCGATAGCGTCCAATATCTCCACTGAATGTTAGGGCGGTGATTTTACCATCTTCTTTTACCTTCAGGTTTACCGATGCACTGCCAATAATATGCCCTGCATCCGTAAACATGGCTTCTACGCCATCACAAACCTGAAACCATTCTCCGTATTCCACTGATACAAACAAACCAACTGCAGCCAATGCATCATCTACTGAATACATGGGCTCAAAAGGTGGTAAACCCTGCTTAGCCCTTTTCTTGTTTGTAAATCTTGTATCATCACGCTGTATCTCAGCGCTGTCTTCCAGCAGAATAGCTGCCAGTTTTTTGGTAGCAGGCGTACAATAGATGGGCCCTCTGAAACCATCTTTATACAATTTGGGTATCAAGCCAGAATGATCAATATGTGCATGCGAGAGAATGAGGTAACCAATATCAGCCGGATCAAAACCCCAATGCATGTTCATGTCAATGGTTTGTTTACCCATACCCTGAAACATGCCGCAGTCCAGCAAAATATTGATGCCATTTTTTAGTTGTAATAAATGCTTACTACCGGTAACTGTTTGTGCCGCACCATGAAAACTGATCCGCATATTATTTTCCTTTTGCTTTGAATGACCAGGTAATTTGAAACACCGCTGCTACTTCGCCTTTATCATTGATACCTTCACTGCGCATCACAATGGTTTGTGATTCGCCTGTTTCAATGGCTTTATTGATAGCCGCTTGCGCAGCTGCACCATCTGCACAGGTAAAATGCACATAACCCGTTACACGTTTTTGAAACTGAGCTTCCATCTGAACCACCAACATACTACAGCCGGGTTTTCTGCCGTGAATATTGGCTAAACACAACACACCGGTACTCATTTCAGCCGCCATGGCCTGAACAGCGAAATACATGCTGGCAAATGGGTTGGTATTTAACCAGCGGTACTTTACATAAATCGTACACTTCGATGCATCTAATTCAGTAATACGCAAGCCGGCCAAAAATGCCATGGGCAGTTTACTGAACAGGAATAAACGGTATTTGATGGGATGCATGAGCAATGACCTCACGCGTGCAAATTGTGGACTCACTTCAATCGTTTGATGGAAAGTTACTCAATGCAGCGCAAGAAGTATCATAATAAAACGAAAAATCAGAGCAACAAAGCAGCCAACGCATAATCGGCAAACAGGATGAGGATACAACTCACCACCACAGCGCTGGTACTGGCCCTGCCAATTTCCAAAGCACCGCCTTTTACATGGTAGCCATAATAGGCAGGTACACTGCTGATGATAAAGGCAAAAGTGTAAGCCTTATATAGCGCAAAATTGATGTTATAGAAAACGATGTTCTGACGCAGGCCCGCATCGAAGATATCCGTAGCCAAAATGCCTGCAGCACTACCGGCTGTACGTCCGCCCCAGATAGCGAGCACTGCAGAGAGTACAATCAAGCAAGGCACTACGATTAAAGCACCCAAAATCTTGGGAAGAATTAAATAGGTATGGGTATTGATGCCCATGATTTCCAAAGCATCAATTTGTTCTGTGGTACGCATATTACCCAGTTCGCTGGCAATCTTACTACCTACTACACCGGCCAGTACGATACTGACAACGGTTGGAGATAATTCCAGGATCACACTATCACGGACAATCTGTGCAATGGTTTGCTTAGGCACGAGCGGACTCACCAATTGATACGCTGTCTGTACTGTGGTTACCGCACCCAGAAATACGGAAATGATAATTACGATGGGTAAAGAGCCGATACCGATTTCAACACATTGGTGCATCAATTCTTTCCAATACATGCGCCAGTTCTCCGGTTTGGTGAACATGGCTTTGAGCATGATGAGGAAGGCACCGAAATGTGTGAAGAATTTCATGTGGCGAATTTACCGTTTTCTTTTCTTTAAACGCTGCCACCATTTGCTACGCTGAATCACATCATCGGTATCTACTCGGCTTTTCAACTGTGCATCCACTACTGCCACCAAGGCCATGTTCACAATATTGCGAACAGTGCTACCCAATTGTAATACATGTACCGGCTTTTTCAAACCCAACAAAATCGGACCGATTGCATCCGCACCACCAATTTCGCGCAGGAGGTTATAGGCCACGTTACCGGCAGTAAGGTTGGGGAAGATGAGTACGTTTACATCTTCATCAACCAATTCACTAAAAGGATAATTATCGCGGAGAATTTCTTTATTGAAAGCAAGGCTGGCTTGAATTTCACCATCTACAATCAAAGATGGATTGCGTTGACGCAACAACTGGGTTGCTTCTGCCACCAATTTGGCTTCAGGTGATTGGCTGCTACCGAAATTGCTATAGCTCAGCATGGCAATACGCGGCGTAATATTGAAATGACGCACTTCTTTGGCCACCAACATAGCAATATCTGCCAATTCTTCTGCAGTTGGATTGAAGTTTACGGTTGTATCTGCCAAGAAGAGCGGACCTTTCTTCGTGAGTAGCAGATACATACCTGCAATTTTCTTCACGCCTTCTTCTGTACCGATAATCTGCAAAGCCGGACGAATAGCCTGATCATAGTTCCTGGTTAAACCAGAGATCATGGCATCGGCATCACCTGTTTCCACCATCATACAACCATAATGGTTGCGGTCTTTCATGATTTTTAGGCTCTCATAATGATTATAGCCTTTGCGCTGACGCTTTTTGAAAAACAGTTCACCATAGAAGTGACGCTTTTCTTCCAGCTCTTTGCTGCGCGGATCAATGATGGGCAGTTCAGTGATATCAATATCATGTTCATCCGCAATACGTCTGATCTTTTCCTCTTCGCCCAACAGAATGGGGTATGCAATTCCTTCATCGTAAATGATGCTGGCAGCTTTGATGACTTTTAAGTTATCCGCTTCTGCAAATACCAAACGCTTAGGATCTCTGCGTGCTTTGGCACCCAATGCACGAATCAACTGGTTATCCAAGCCCAGGCGCTTATTCAATTCTACTTTATATGCATCCCAGTTATCAATCGTCTTTTGCGCTACGCCTGATTCCATTGCAGCTTTGGCAACAGCCGGTGCAACAGTAGAGAGCAAACGTGGATCGAGTGGTTTGGGGATGATGTATTCCGGACCAAAAGACATATTCTTCTGGTTATACGCCATGTTTACGATATCAGGCACCGGTGTTCTGGCTAGTTCAGCCAATGCACGCACAGCAGCCAGTTTCATGGCTTCGTTGATCTGACGCGCGCGCACATCCAATGCTCCGCGGAAGATATAAGGGAAGCCCAATACATTGTTTACCTGATTGGGGAAATCCGTACGACCAGTCGCCATGATTAAATCTTCACGCACTGCAGCAGCCAGATCGTAAGTAATTTCAGGATTGGGGTTTGCCAATGCAAATACGATTGGACGCTTGGCCATGGATTTGATCATGTCTTGCGTAACCACATTGCCAACACTTAAGCCCACAAACACATCTGCATCCTTCATGGCTTTGGACAAATCCCAATCTGATTTCTTCACCATGAATTTTCTACGCAGTTCATCTAAATCGGTTCGGCCTTCATGCAGTACACCATCTTTATCGAACATGATAAAGTTTTCATACTTGGCACCAAGAGCCACATACATCTGTGCACAGGCCATGGCTGCAGCACCCGCACCATTCATCACGATGCGGACTTTATCAATCTTTTTCTTTTGTAATTCCAATGCATTCAGCAAAGCAGCACCGCTGATGATGGCTGTGCCGTGTTGATCATCGTGCATCACAGGAATATTCAATTCATCGCGCAGCTTGCGCTCAATGTAAAAACATTCCGGTGCTTTGATGTCTTCTAAGTTGATGCCTCCGAAAGTTGGTTCCAGCGATTTTACAATCTGACAAAATTTCTCCGGATCTTTTTCATTGATTTCAATATCGAACACATCGATATCAGCAAAAATTTTGAAGAGTACACCCTTTCCTTCCATCACCGGTTTGCTGGCTTCAGGACCAATATCACCCAGGCCCAATACGGCTGTACCATTGGTAATCACCGCTACCAGATTACCCTTAGCAGTGTATTTATAAACCTCTTCTTTATTCTGATGAATTTCTTTACATGGTTCAGCAACACCGGGACTGTAAGCCAGTGATAAGTCGCGCTGCGTCTTTGCTTCTTTGGTAGGGATTACCTCAATCTTACCCGGTCTTCCTGAAGCATGATACTCCAGTGCCTGTTCTCTACGCAGATCGTGCTTTTGTTTTGTCATACATGCTAATTAAGTACGCGCCTGCTCAGGATAACCTAAACAGGCGCGCAAAATACGATAATCTATGTTAGTGGCTAGGAAACCAGCGGAATAGAAACCGTCACAGTTGTACCCATATCCTCCTGACTGCTGATGGTGATGGTTTCATCCAAAGCTGCAATCATGTCCAGTACCAATCGCATACCAATACCTGTACCTTTTTCATTGTCTGTTCCACGGGTACTCTCGGCCATTTTTCGATTCAACTGATCTACTTTTTCGGGGCTCATACCCACACCTTCATCTGTAATCTGCAAGAGCAGTTTATGATCGCTGAGAATTTCGCGGATATAAATCAATTTCCCATGCGGCGTAAATTTGATGGCATTGGAAAGAATATTGCGGACAATCATTTTAATCATATCTGCATCCGAATGCACCAAATGATCTCGCACCTGGTTTTCAATCATGATATCCTTAGCCCTTGATAAAGAGTGCAGGGTTTGGATTACTTCATCAATGACTGGTTGCAAATGAAAATCGCGCTTATATGGCACAACACCATTCAGTTGTGTTTTAGACCAGTTCAACAGGTTTTCTGTTAAAATAAGTGTGTTCAGTACATCATTCTGCAACTGCTTGGAAAAGGGCGCAAACTCTTCATGAGAGATGAGTCCCTGATTCAGCAGATCCAATAAATTATGCGTGGAAGTAAGCGGGGAACGCAAATCATGGGAGATAATCGCAAATATTTTGTCTTTTACCTGATTGAGCTTTTGTACCTCTCTATTGGTGCGAATGATCTCGTCTTGTTGCTGCATCAGCATTGCAGCATCTTTTTTATGCTGACCAATTTTTTGAACAAGAAAAACGATGAATATTATAGCAGCAGAAAGTAAACACCCCAGGATGATGATTATCCAACGAAAAGTATTTGCATCGGCACTTGTAGTCTGACCAATGGCCATCAATGGCAGTATTAAGGCAGCTATCAACCAGCTTTTTCGCATGATGCGGTTTTTTCAGACGCTTACTGCCAGCCAAGCCATATTACCCATACCGATGGCAATAGCAGATTCGTCTATATCAAATTTAGGTGTATGTACGTTGTGCACAATGCCTTTGGCCTCATTTCGCACGCCCAGACGGAAAAAACAGCCAGGTATCTGCTGGGTATAGTAACCAAAATCCTCAGCGCCCATGCGCATTTCCGTTTCTTCCACATTGGTCTTACCCATGTATTGTTCTGCCAACTGCCAAGCTTTGTTTGTAAGCGCGGGGTCATTGTCAACAGTTGGATAGCCAACATCAATATGTACATCGGCTTCTGCACCCATAGCCGTCACCAATCCAATTGCCTGTTGTTTAATCAGCTCATGTGCTTTGAAACGCCAGGCTTCATCCATAGCACGGAAAGTACCCATCAACTTCACTTCACTCGGTATGACATTGGTGGTAAATCCACCCTGAAAAGAACAAATAGATAGTACCGATGGCGAAGTAGGATTGTTGTTTCTCGAAATAACTTGTTGCAGACTAACAACCAATTGTGATGCTATCAATATCGTATCAGCAGTAAGGTGCGGTGCAGCTGCATGGCCGCCTTTGCTTCTGATAGTGATATAAATTTCATCCGCACTGGCCATTACCCTACCGGTTCTGAAACTAAGCTTACCTACATCCAGACCCGGATGTACATGTAAGGCAATAATGCCTGATGGTTTGGGATTTTCCAATGCACCATCACGAATCATATAACTGGCACCTCCGGGATTTTTTTCTTCACCTGGCTGAAATAACAATTTCACTGTGCCCTCCCATTCATCTTTCAATTGCTGCAGGATTCTTGCAGCACCCAATAAAATGGTTGTATGTACATCATGCCCACAAGCATGCATCACGCCGGGCTTGGTAGAACAATAAGGTACTTGATTCTCTTCCTGAATTGGCAGCGCATCCATATCAGCGCGCAAAGCAATTACACGACTGTTGGGATTTTTTCCCTGAATGGTAGCAACAATACCAGTAGTAGCCATTACCTCAAAAGCAATACCCTCCTGTTGCAAACGCTCCTGCACGTATTGACTGGTAGCAAACTCCTGATAACTCAATTCAGGATGCGCATGCAGATGTCTTCTTACACCAATAAACTCTCCTGCATGTGTTGCAGCCAATGCCTTAATCTTCTCTGCGAGCATAGTTTATAATTCTTCGTCGTCTTTCAATGTATATTCAATGCCATCTTCCACCACAAACACACCCTGCGGGTATTGCTTGTTCAGGACCTTACGTATTTTCTCTGCATCCTCTCTTTTCAGAAAATTACCGAACCGCACTTTGAAGTAGGGCGACTGAAACAAGAGATATGCTTTGTGCTCTGGATAGCGGGAAAGCAGATCAGCTTTTGTGCGCAGAGCAACATCCCTATTGGTTGTGCTGACTATTTGCAAACGAAAACCCTTGATCATACCACTACTGGTAACCAAAGATGTACGTTTATTGATCTGTGCTTGTTTAGCAGACAATACATCCAATCTCGGATCCTTCTTTACAACAATAGAATCCTGACCGAAAACAGTAGAAATAAATAAAGTTGTTATGATCAATAAACTCAAACGCATTTTTCAGTAATGTACATAAAAAATCAATAGTTACCAGCTTCGGCCGCAGCCCCTTTTGCAATGGCCACACTGGCACTGCAACCCAGCCTTGTTGCGCCGGCTTTTACCAGTTCAGCTGCAAACGCATAATCACGAATACCACCAGATGCTTTAATCTGAACATGTGCAGGCAGATGTTTTCTAAATAAGCTTACTGCATGAACAGATGCACCTTTCTCTGCATATCCAGTAGAAGTTTTCAGGTAATCAATGCCAGCAGCGCCATACAATTCACAACAGCGAATGATCTCCTCATCTGTTAGCACCCCACTCTCGATGATGATCTTGATGATTTTGTTTTGCTGCTTCACAATGGGCATGATGTGGTTGATTTCATTCGCCAGGTATTCCCAATCATTATTCTTGATGGCTGCAATATTGATCACCATATCCAGCTCATCTGCTCCATCAACCATGGCCAGTAAAATTTCTGCAATTTTTGCTTCCACCGCCGAATAGCCGAATGGAAAACCAATCACTGTAGCCACTTTCACGGCACTGCCTGCTGTATGCTTTTTGGCATGCTTCACAAAGTTGGGCGGCACACAAACAGATGCAAATCCGTACTCCTTCGCTTCTGCACACACTTGCTCAATATCACTAAGTAATACAGTGGGCTTTAAAACAGTATGATCAATGATTGCTGCTATCGACATGTCCAGATTTTGCACAAAAGTAGGCATTACCTGTCTGCTGAAAAGTGAAAATACCCTGTAGCGGGTATTGAGGGGGATGTGCAAAAAACTTGCTTTGTAAAAAATTCAGATATGCAACCCATCAAACCAATCATGCTCCTGACGATGCTGAGTATTGCCACCCTTAGCATGGCACAGAAAAAAGACAGTGATGAAAACAGAGGCGATAATCACCGCTTGGATATTACCATCGGCATTGCCAATCCAAAAGCAGCGCAAGTTTTTGGCCAGTTCTACAAATCCAAAGGCTTACAACCCAGAATTACGCTTGAATACGCATTATTACATCTACCTTATAGCAAACAGCTGAATGCGCGTTTATCAGCCATTGCGGGATTAGAGCCACAGTCCTTTACCAATACAACCACTTTTCTTACAGAAGCTAAGATGACACAAAAACCTGTAGGCGGAAGGTTGTACCCTTTTGCTTTCAGAAAAGGACCTTGGGATATTGTTCAAAAGGGCAAGTGGGTAGAAAAACTGCCTTTCGGTGTTGATTGGCTGGCAATGGGTGGACTCTGGGCATTAAATGGCTTGTACTTTGAAGGCGGCATTTCACCCGGTGTAAAAATTACGGAAGAAGGTTATAAAGATGTAACACGCTCACCTTACTTCAGCGGCTGGGGTGTAAACTTCATGGATTTTCATACGGAAAATACATGGCGTTTTAAATTCAGCGTAGGTACTAGAAAATACACCTGGACCAATGCCAGTAATACCACTTCTCAGATTAAATCATTTTGCATGGATCTGGGAATCAGCTATCGTATCAAATAAAACTGTGTGCTTTTAAATAAAAATCCCCCGCAGCATTGCGAGGGATTTTTTATTTAAAGGTCTTTGCCATGACAGGCTTTGTATTTTTTTCCGCTGCCGCAAGGACAAGGATCATTACGTCCGATCTTAGGACCTACTTTCACTGGTTCTTGTTTAGTAGGTGTTGGATCATAATACTCGTTGTCGTTGGCATAATTATTAGACAGGCCGTCCATATCATCTTTCTGTGTGCGCATATTACTCAGGTCTGTTTTCTCCTGGCGACCTTCGCGCACTTCCTCACCTTCAGCCAAAGGAATTTGTGCATGGCTTAAGAACTGAACAATATTCTTGTTCACTTCTGCATCCATATTCTTGAAGAGATTGAATGCTTCCATCTTGTAAATCACCAATGGATCCTTCTGCTCATAGGTTGCTGTCTGCACACTCTGCTTCAGATTATCCATTGCGCGCAAGTGTTCTTTCCATGCATCATCAATCAGCGCTAGTGAAACATTGCGCTCTAAAGCATTCACTAGTTCAGCGCCATTGGTATCGATGGTCTTTTGCATGTTGGCCAAAACCTGCATACCCTTTTTTCCATCTGTGAATGGCACTACCACATTTTCAATATGATTGCCTTGCTGCAGACGAATGTTTTTGAATACAGGTAGCGCCTGCTTGGTCAGCTCATCTTTTCTACGCTGATAGGTATTCATGGCTTCTGCGTAGAGTTTTTCGGCAAGTGCTTGTTCAGACTGCTTATTCAGTTCATCAGCCGTAATGGATGTATCAATACCAAAGTTCACAATCGCAGCCATACGGAAACCATCAAAGTCATTCATTTCTTTGAATGAACTAACCAGTCCTTCCGCAACAGCATAAAATGCGTTATCTAAATCCAGTGCCAGACGTTCTCCAAACAAAGCGTGGTTACGTTTGGTATAGATGACTGAGCGCTGCTTGTTCATCACATCATCATATTCCAGCAAACGCTTACGTGTACCGAAGTTGTTTTCTTCCACTTTGCGCTGTGCTCTTTCAATAGATTTGGTGATCATGCTGTGCTGGATCACTTCACCTTCTTTGTAACCGGCAAAGTCCATCACTTTAGCAATACGCTCACTACCGAACATGCGCATCAGATCATCTTCCAAAGACACAAAGAACTGAGAAGAACCAGGATCACCCTGACGACCAGCGCGACCGCGCAACTGACGATCCACGCGACGTGATTCATGGCGCTCTGTACCGATGATGGCCAGACCTCCTGCTTCTTTTACACCGGGGCCGAGCTTGATATCCGTACCACGACCGGCCATGTTGGTGGCAATGGTAACAGCACCAGCCAAACCAGCTTCTTGTACAATCTGTGCTTCACGAGCATGCTGCTTTGCGTTCAACACATTGTGCGGCACTTGCTTTTGGCGGAGCATACGGCTGAGCAATTCACTCACTTCAACCGATGTTGTACCAACCAGTACGGGGCGACCTTCACCACGCAATTTTTCAATCTCATCAATCACTGCACCGTACTTCTCACGCTTGGTTTTATATACGAGATCTTCTTCGTCTTTTCTGATTGCCTGGATATTGGTTGGGATTGACACCACATCCAGTTTATAGATATCCCACAATTCAGCTGCTTCTGTTTCTGCAGTACCGGTCATACCAGCCAGCTTGTGGTACATCCTGAAATAGTTCTGCAAAGTGATGGTTGCATAAGTCTGTGTAGATGCTTCAATCTTCACATTCTCTTTTGCTTCAATGGCCTGGTGTAAACCATCAGAATAACGGCGACCATCAAGAATACGACCTGTTTGCTCATCTACAATCTTCACCGCACCATCCATCACCACATACTCTACGTCCTTATCAAACAAAGTGTAGGCTTTCAGCAATTGTTGTACAGTATGAATACGATCTGCTTTTACTGAATACTCATTGAGGATAGCTTCTTTGCGCTGCAACTTTTCTTCTGCAGACAGATTGCCGTCTTGCTCAACAGCAGCCAGCGAAACGCTGATATCTGGCAACACAAAGAAGTTAGGATCTTCACCCGCACCGGTAATCAGCTGAATACCTTTGTCCGTAAGATCTACTGAATTATTCTTTTCATCAATGAAGAAGAACAATTCTGCATCTGCATGTGGCATTTCTTTCTGCTGGTCAGCGAGATAATAGTTCTCTGCTTTCTGCAGTTTAACGCGAATACCTGGCTCACTCAAAAACTTGATTAATGCATTGTTCTTGGGTAAACCACGATGTGCGCGGAAGAGGGCTAATCCGCCACTCTTGGGATCATCATCGCCTTCAGCAATTTTCTTCTTGGCTTCATTCAGGAAAAGATTAGTAGCACGCTTTTGTGCTTCCACTAGTTTTTCAATTCTTGGTTTCAGTTCAAAGAATTGCTGTGTATTATCTGAATGTCCAACAGGACCAGAAATAATCAATGGCGTTCTGGCATCATCAATTAATACAGAATCCACTTCATCCACCATCGCGTAGTGGTGCTTGCGCTGTACCATTTCATCTGGTGAGTGCACCATATTATCGCGCAGGTAATCGAAACCAAACTCGTTGTTCGTACCATAAGTGATGTCGGCCAGATAGGCTTTTCTACGCTCAGCTGTATTGGGCTGATGCTTATCGATACAATCTACGGTAAGTCCCAACCATTCGAATATGGGGCCATTCCACTCAGAGTCACGACGTGCCAGATAATCGTTCACTGTTACGAGGTGTACGCCTTCACCAGCCAAAGCGTTCAGGTAAGCAGGCAGTGTAGATACCAGGGTTTTACCTTCACCGGTAGCCATTTCTGAAATCTTACCCTGATGCAATACAGTACCACCAATTAACTGTACATCGTAATGCACCATATTCCAGGTGATGGTATTACCAGCAGCCTGCCAGCTGTTTTGAAAGACAGCTTGATCACCTTCAATTTTGATATAAGGCTTTTTAACGCTAAGCTCACGATCCAAATCAGTGGCTTGTGCAACTATCTGTGTGTTCTCTTTAAAGCGACGCGCAGTTTCTTTTACCACAGCAAAAGCTTCAGGTAAAATTTTCTCCAGAATCTCTTCGATTTTTTTATCGCGCGCTTTTTTCAGCTTATCTACTTCTTGGTAAATCGCATCTTTTTCATGAATAGCCGTATCTGCCAATGCGTCTGCTTCAGCTTGTTTTGCAGCAATTTCCTTGTCAATATCGCCGAGATAGGCTTTGATCCTAGCTTTGAAATCAGCAGTTTTTCCTCTCAACTCGTCATTAGAAATGCTTTGGTATTGCTGAAACCACTCATTGATTTTGGCTACCACCGGTTGGATCTGCTTTACATCCTTCTCACTTTTGCTACCGCCAAACAAGCGGCTAATGAATTGTAACATATTGGTCTGCTCCTTATGTAATGAGGTTATTTTGGTAATCCTTTGTCAAAAATGGTGCGAAGGGTTTGCTAAAGCCATTCTGTCACCTCAATTTTGAGCCGCCAAATGTAAAGAATTTGCGTTGAGCTGGGTTCGGAAACGGGTTCAATGGCATCTTTATCAAATACTTAACGGTAAAACAATGAAAAAAGCCCCCATTCTCATTGCCTTATTGTGCAGTTTCAGCCTGCACGCACAGGATTTTCAGCCGGACTCCATTGCCATTAAAAGGCATGCAATCAATAAGATTAACCTGAGTATCCTCAGTGCCTGGGCCGGGCTCAACATTGTGCAGGGTGGCATTGCAGCATCCAATGCCCAGAACAGTGATAAGTATTTCCATCAGACCAATGTTTACTGGAATGTGGTTAACCTGGCCATTGCCGGTTATGGGTTCTGGCAATTGCGCAAAGAATTAGGCCGCCAATATACCCTCGCCGAGAATATTGAAGCCCAGCAAAAGATTGAAAAACTCTTGCTACTGAATTCCGGACTGGACCTTGCCTATATGACAACGGGTATGTACCTGAATGAAAGAGGTAAAAGACTGACAGACAATCAATTAAAGGGCGTGGGCAATAGTTTGGTGATGCAGGGCGGATTCCTGTTGATTTTCGATATCATACAATACGCCATACATCGTAATAATGGTAAAGCCTTGCTGAAAGCTTTTCCGAGCATGCAGATCACTCCGGCATCGCAGGGGCTGGGACTTGCAGTTAGGTTTTGATGAAATCAGCAGAAAAACACCCCGATTTTACGCTTGAATTTCCCCCCGATTCTGCTACTTTTGTAGCCAATTTAACACAGCATATATGGCAGGTCAATTAAAAGAGGTACGTAACAGGATTAAAAGTGTGCAGAGCACCCAGCAAATCACCAAAGCCATGAAGATGGTGAGTGCTGCCAAACTGCGCCGTGCACAGGATGCTATTATCCAAATGCGCCCTTACGCACAGAAACTGCAAGAAATGCTGAGCAATATTGTGAGCAGTGCGGAAGGCGATACCAGCCTGAAATTGGCTGAGGTAAGAAATGTAGAGAAAGTATTGCTGATTGTGATCACCAGCGACCGTGGTCTTTGCGGCGCCTATAATTCTAACATCATTAAGTTGGCTAAACTGACTGCTACTGAGAAATATGCTGAGCAGTACAAAAAAGGCAATGTAACCATCTGGAATATTGGTAAGAAAGGTTGGGAAAGCTTGACAAAATCTGGCTTCAAGACAAGCGATACCTTTAAAGATATCTTCTTGCAGCTGAGCTTTGAAAATGTGCAAGCTGCTGCAGTTGCCGCGATGAAGGCTTTCGAGAACAAGGAATTCGATGCAGTTGAAATCATCTATAGTGAATTCAAAAATGCCGCTACGCAACGTTTTGTTGCTGAACCATTCCTGCCTATTCCAAAAGCAGAGCAAAAGAACAAAAGCAAAAAAGCTGATTTTATTTTTGAACCACAGCGCGAGGTATTGATTACCGAGCTGATGCCTAAAATTCTGAATACACAACTGTTCAAAGCAGTACTGGATGGTCATGCCAGCGAACATGGAGCACGTATGACTGCCATGGATAAGGCAACAGAAAACGCGAACGAACTACTGAAATCACTCAAGATTAGTTACAACCGTGCCCGTCAGGCTGCGATTACAACTGAATTGACTGAAATCGTGAGCGGTGCTGCGGCGCTGAAAGGCTAATATTGGCTGTGTATAAGTTATCACCGTTGGAACGGTGCATCCCCTATCTTGCAACCTGCTATGGAAATAAGTGAACTCATTCCGCATATTGAAGTGCTGATTTTTGCCAGCGAGAAACCCTTGACTGCACCAGAAATCACTGAATTGATCAATAACGCCTTCGGCTTTATGGAAGAGCGTGTTACACCTGATCAGGTTGAATCAGCCATTCAGGGTATCTGCGAAAAATATGCTGCTGAGTTCTATCCATTTGAAGTTCGTGAAAGCGGCGGCGGTTGGCAGTTCCTGACCAAGCGCGATTACCACAAGACCATTGCACAACTGAATGGCGATAAATTCCTGAAGCGTCTGTCCACAGCTGCTTTGGAAACTCTGGCCATCATAGCTTATAAGCAACCCATAACCAAAGGTGAAATCGAAGCCATCCGTGGTGTGAATAGTGATTATAGTGTACAGAAACTGTTGGAAAAGGAACTGATTATCATCAGCGGCAGAAACGAAAAAATGCCAGGCCATCCATTGGTGTACGCTACTTCTAAAACATTTATGGATTATTTCGGCATCAACAGTACCGATGATCTGCCTAAGATCAAAGAAGTATTGGCCGATCAGGTTGTAGAAGCCACAGTTATCAAGCCAGAAGATTTCACCACACCTATCGATACCCCTTTTGAAGAAGAAGCCGAACAGCCTTCTCAAATTATCGTGAATGAAAATGGCGACTTGATTATCGGTGAAGAAGGTGGCGATGATGCACATGCTGCAGAGAATACTGATACACCACCTGCAGAATAAGCACACGAGCGATTATCTTCGCAACATGTCAGCAAGCATTACCCGAGAACAACTCCTAGCGGCAGCTAAGGAATTCGGCACGCCCTTATATGTCTATCACGCGGAAAGAATCATTGAGCAATACCGCAAACTGCAAACAGCTTTTGCAGCAACAGATACGCGCATTTTTTATGCCTGTAAGGCTTTGACCAATATCAATATCCTACGTCTATTGAAGACGATTGATGCGCCAATTGATTGCAGCTCTATCAACGAAGTAAAACTGGCATTACACGCAGGTCATGCACCGGAAAATGTTTTATATACTTCCAACGGTATTGCTTTCAGCGAAATAGCAGAAGCAAAAGAACTGGGCGTGAACATCAATATCGACAGCCTGTCTAATCTGGAGAAATTTGGTAAAGCATACGGACATAGTTATCCTGTGGGCATTCGCTTGAAGCCAAATATCATGGCGGGTGGTAACCTCAAGATTTCTACAGGTCATGAAAACAGCAAGTTTGGTATTCCGGTAGAACAGATTGACGATGTCATTGCCTTGATGCAAGCACACAACATACAGATTCGCGGTTTGCATATCCATACAGGTAGTGAGATCAAGGATGTGGAAGTCTTTATAAAAGGCTTGGATGTGTTGTTCGAGTTGATGCCCCGCTTTCCGGAGCTGGGTTTTATTGATCTGGGCGGCGGATTTAAAGTACCGTATAAAGATGGCGATGAAGGCACGGATATCACTGCTTTAGGCAAAGCCATCGCTACTGCATTTGAAAAAGTACAAACCACTTATGGAAAACCATTACAAGTGTGGTTTGAGCCGGGCAAATTCATTGTAAGTGAAGCTGGTTATTTCATAACAGAAGTGAATGTGTTGAAACACAATCCGCAAATCAGTTTTGCCGGTGTGAACAGTGGTTTTAACCACCTCATCCGTCCTATGTTTTATGATGCTTTCCACCGCATTGAAAACATCAGCAATCCGGATGGAGTGAAGAAAATGTATACCGTTACAGGCAATATTTGCGAGACAGATAATTTCGCTACAGACCGCGAATTGAATGAAATCAGCGAAGGCGATCTTTTGGTTTTTTATAATGCCGGCGCTTATGGGTTTGAGATGTCTAGCAATTACAATTCACGCTACAAACCGGCCGAAGTACTGTACAAAGACGGTAAAGCACATCTGATAAGAACCAGGGATAGTTTTGAAGACCTGATTCGCAACCAGCCTTCCGTTTTATAAATACGTTCAGGTTTGATTAACTTACATTAGCACCATGATCGAAATCAGGAATATCATAAAAAGCTTCGGCGATCGCACCATTCTCTCAGACATTTCTGCAGTAATGGAGCCCGGCAAGTGCAACCTGATCATCGGCGCCAGCGGTAGCGGTAAAACAGTACTGACCAAATGTATGGTGGGCTTGTTTGAACCAGATAAAGGAGAAATCCTCTATGAAGGAACTGATATGCTGGGCATGGACCGCGATCAGAAGAAGGCGCTGCGCCAGAGAATTGGCATGCTATTCCAAGGGTCTGCACTGTTTGATTCTATGACCGTGGAGCAGAATGTGATGTTTCCATTGGATATGTTCGCCAGTGGCACATATACAGATAAGAAGAAACGCGTAGACGAAGTGCTGAACAGGGTAAACCTAAAAGATGCACAGAAAAAGTTTCCTGCTGAACTGAGTGGAGGGATGAAAAAACGAGTAGGTATTGCCCGAGCTTTGGTGCTAAATCCAACTTTCCTATTCTGCGACGAACCTAACTCCGGTTTAGACCCTCAAACCTCCATGGTTATCGATAAGTTGATCAAAGAGATTACTGCTGAATTTAACACCACTACCATTGTGGTAACACACGACATGAACAGTGTAATGGAAATCGGCGATCATATCGTCTACCTGCACAATGGTAAAAAGCAGTGGGAAGGCTCCAACAAAGAGATCATTTTCAGTAAAGACCAATTGTTGAACAATTTCATCTTCGCATCAGAGTTCTTGCAAGATGCCAAGGAAATGCGCATGATGGAAGCTAATAAGCAGTCATGAAACAATTAATGACAGCATTTCTCTTGTTTGCATTTATCTGCAACGCTTTCGCACAGCAAAGCAAGGATGCACCTTATCAAAAACAGAAGGCTTTACCTGCATTTAGTTTAAAGACACTCCAAAACAAGCAATTTACCAAAGCCAACCTGCCTGCAGGCAAGCCTGTATTGATTTTCATCTTTAGTCCCACTTGCGCCCATTGTGCAATGGAGACCAAAGACATCATTGAAAACATGGCAACGCTGAAAAAACTGTCTATTGTTTACGCAAGCATCAGTACAGATAAGCAGCAAATTGCTGAGTTTATTCTTGAAACGGGGATTGATGCATTTCCTAACATTTATTTAGGCATGGACACCGACCTTAAGCTTGCTTCTTTTTTTCGTCCAACAGTTACACCATTTGCTGCTGTGTACAACAGCAAGTATCAGCTAGTACAAGTTTTTAAAGACGGCTATGTGATGCCCAAATTATTGAACACAGTCAAAGCACTCTAATGCGCTGGTTAGGTTTGCTACTTTTCTCAATTCTGTTGCACGCACAAAGTATTGCACAACTGCCGCCTGAGTTCGACAGCATTCCGCCATACAAACGCAATCCTCAAATACCGGAATTTAGTCTGCTCAAAACAGATGGCAACTGGCTGGTAAAGCAACAATTACCTGAAGGGAAGCCTGTGGTGTTTGTGTATTTCAGCCCCGATTGCCAACATTGCAAAACCGAAGCGAAAGATCTTGCTGCAGCCAAAGACAGTGTAGCTTCATTTCAATTTATTTGGGTAAGCTACCACCCAATCGAGCGTGTCCGAGATTTTGCGCTGCAAGCTGGTTTGGACAAGCTAGCCAATCATTCTTTCACCAGGGACCCGAATTATAAAATTCCCAGCTTTTTCCGTGTTCGGTTCACCCCATTTGTTGCAGTGTATAACGCTAAAGGCCAGTTTGTAGAAGCTTTTGAAGGCGGTGCAGATGTACCCACCATTATAGCTTCGGCGAATAGGTAAAATCTGTAAAATATCATTTGCAGCACGGCCCCAACCCCTACCTTTGCGGCGTAAATTATTCCTCACCGTATCAATATTTTTCTCATGAAAGTAACTGTAGTAGGTGCCGGTGCTGTTGGAGCAACCTGTGCCGACAATATTGCCCGTAAAGAATTGTGCAGCGAACTGGTTTTGTTAGACATCAAAGAAGGTTTGGCAGAAGGTAAAGCGCAGGACATGATGCAGACTGCTACCCTGCTTGGTTTTGATACCAAAATCGTTGGTAGCACCAATGATTACAGCAAAACAGCTGGTTCTGATGTTGTGGTGATCACTTCTGGTATTCCCCGTAAACCAGGCATGACTCGTGAAGAGCTGATTGGCACCAACGCAGGTATTGTAAAAGGCGTTTGTGAAAACATCTTGAAATATTCTCCTAATGCCATCATTATCGTGATATCCAACCCAATGGATACCATGACTTATTTGGCATTACAATCTACTGGCTTACCTAAGAACCGCATCATTGGTATGGGTGGTATTCTGGATAGCAGCCGCTTTAAGTATCAACTGAGCCAACACCTGAACTGCAGCCCAGCTGATTTGAATGCTGTAGTAGTTGGTGGTCACGGTGATACAACCATGATTCCTTTGATCCGCTATGCAACATGGAATAGCGCACCTGTAACTGATTTCCTGAGTGCTGAACAACAGCAGCAGATTGTGAACGATACCATGGTGGGTGGTGCTACATTAACCAAATTGATTGGCACTTCTGCTTGGTATGCACCAGGTGCTGCCGGAGCTGCTTTGGTAGAGAGCATTGTACGTGATGAGAAGAAACTCTTCACTTGCTGCGTATCTCTGGAAGGCGAATACGGTCAGAAAGACATCTGTCTGGGTGTTCCTGTGATCGTAGGCAAGAATGGCTGGGAGAAGATTGTTGATTTCAAACTGAATGCAGACGAGCAAGCCCTGTTTAACAAGAGTGCTGATGCAGTGCGCAGCATGAACGATGTACTGAAAACACTCTAATCAATACACGAATAGTGGAAAGTCCCTCTGAGCAATCAGGGGGATTTTTTATTGTAGCCAACGCATGGCTGTGGCCGCAATAAGGCTTGTGTCTTGTAATTGCATGCACTTGAAATGGCCACGCGGACATTTTTTATGACCGATTTTACTGCAAGGTCTGCAAGAGATATTGGTGACTTCAAATGCTTGATTGGCGGCAGGATGATCGCCGTAATAAGGCGTCATGCCAAAAGCGGGCACGGTATTACCCCAGATACTGATGATGGGCTTGTGCAGCGCTGCTGCGATATGCATCAGGCCTGTATCATGCGTGATGATAAGCTTAGCCTTGCGCACCAAATCAGCACTCTCATTTAGATTGAACTTACCACAAGCATTGTAAATACGAATCGGATCAATTGCAGCAATGGCTTCACCTGCAGCTATGTCTTCTTTTCCTCCTAATAAAATAATGGGATATGCAATCTTCGTACAGAGCTCCTGCAATTTGGCGATGGGCATTTGCTTGGTGGCAAGCGCAGCACCAATCACCACACCGATATAACCAAAACTATGCGCCGCCGGAATGTCTTTAGGTTGCACTTCATCTGAAGCTGGGATAAAATAATCCAACCCTTTCCCATCATTCACCACACCCAATGCTTTCACCGTATCAAAGCAACGATCTACAATATGCACATTGGGTAACCGATTAATCTTGAGTGCGGTCAGCAACCACTTTTTTACATTGAGTTTATCGAATGAAAAAGCGGGAGTGCCTTTCAAAGCACGTTTCACGCGTAGGCTGCGTAGGTTGTGGTGCAGATCAATGATATAATCAAAGGAATGATCTTTCAGCTCATGTATAACAATCTCCCAACTATGATCTAATAAGTGTAAACGATCGATGTAGGGATTGTGCTGCAGAATACCTGCAAAGCTTTTCTTGGTGAGGTAGTGAATCTCTGCATCCGGAAGCTGCAGTTTCAGGCAGCGAATAATCGGCGTGGTTAAAACAATATCGCCGATAGATGAGAAACGGATGAGCAGAATTTTCATTCGAGCAATTTATCAGGGCAACATTTCCTCAGTCTCCACATAGTTCAGGTCTTTGTGGAAGGTTTCTTCAGTAAAATAGTAAGCTACCATTGTTATCAGCATCACCACAACACCGGTTACAATACCGCTTTGAATCAAGGGCCAGCCCCAGCTTTTCTGAAACAGATCTAAGAACAACATATTGATCAATGGTAATGCACCACGCACCATGTTCGGTATGGTAGTAGCAGCTGTTGCACGTAGATTGGTGCCAAACTGTTCTGCACCCATTGTTACAAAGATGGCCCAGAAGCCGGTACTGAAACCTAAGAGTGCACAGATGGCATACATGCGGGCGTCACTGTTGTTAACAGAAGAGTAGAACAATAAGAGGCCGATGATGCAAAGCGTATAAAATAATAACAGGGCTTTCTTTCTGCTTTTGAAATACTGGCTCACTAACCCTATCAGGATATCACCGGTAGCAATGGCTGCATAGGCGAACATGATGGAGCGACCAGAATTAATGGCATCACTGCCATAGAGTTCGCGCGCAAAGCGATCGCTTTGGTTCACCACAATACCAATCACATACCAGGTAGGCAAGCCAATCAGGATTGCGAGTATATATTTTTTGAAACGCTTGGCACTAGTGAAGAACATAAAGAAATTACCGCGGGCAATACCGGATGTTTTCACTTCGTGGAACATACCAGATTCTGCCACGCTTACTCGAAGCAACAATAGCATAATACCCAAGCCACCACCTATTTTATAACACAAGCGCCAGTCCTGGGTGTAATCGAAAGTGAAATACGCAGCTACTGCTCCAAACAAACCAATACCGGCAACGAGAGAAGTACCAATACCTCTTTTGTTTTTTGGTAAGAGTTCGCTTACCAGCGTAATACCTGCGCCTAGTTCACCCGCAAGACCTAGTCCCGCCACAAAACGGCACCAAGCATATTGATCAACTGTTTGAATAAAGCCTGTAACAAAATTGGCTACAGAGTACAAAATGATGGACCCAAACAACACACTCAATCTACCCTTCTTGTCTGCGAGTACACCCCAGAAAATACCACCAATCAACAAACCGGTCATCTGCCAGTTAATCACTTTGGTACTATCTGCCAGCATCGACGCATCTGTTGAGCCAACACCTAGCATACTGGGTTTCTTGACAATAGTAAATAAGAGCAAATCGTAGATATCTACAAAATAACCAAGTGCAGCAACTACTACTGCAAGGGAAAATATTCCTTGGTTTTTGTTTTGCATATCAGGATTGTTTTGGGGTGTCTGCTTTAGGCTTGGATGGCATAATGATCTTAACCAATACAGGTGCGGTTGTCACGAAAACAATACCAAGAACAATCACTTCCAGATGTGATTTCAAATCAAAACCGAACTGTGCCAAAATCCATTTTTGCAAAAAGTGACCAGCAAAAATCATACTGGTCACCCAGGCGAAAGAACCAACAATATTGTAGTACATGAATTTCTTTCTATCCATCTCTACCACACCTGCAATGATGGGCGCAAAAGTTCTGATCAAAGGCAGAAAACGTGCGCCTACAATTGCGATAGCACCGTGCTTCTCATAAAAATCATGTGCCTGATGCAAATATTTTTTCTTGAAGAGCAAAGTATCTTTCCAATGATAGATGGAGGGGCCTACTTTTCTACCAAACCAATAGCCTACGCTATTGCCTAATATACCGGCTGTAGCAATTAATCCTACCAATACAATTAAGTCGAGCCACTCATTACGTACTGCACCAAGTCCTACCAGTTTTAAAAACTGATAAGCGAGTCCGGGCTCTACGTTTGCGCCCTCACCCATTTGTGTAGCGAAAATACCTGCAACAAAAAGCAAGCTATCGCCCGGCAAAAAGAAACCGGCAAACAAACCTGTTTCGGCAAAAACCACAAACAACAATAACCACAAACCACCATTCTCAATGTAAAACTGAGGTTGTAGTAATTGCGACCAATGAAATTCTAATAAAATCGATGTCAACATGATTACGCATTTAAAGTATCCCCATCAGCCAGTTCACCTTCCCACTTACTCACTGCTGATGTTGCCAGTGCATTGCCCAACACATTGGTGGCGCTGCGCAGCATATCACAGAAATGATCAATCGGTAAAATCAAGGCAACCCCTTCGGGTGGAATCTTAAACATGGCGCAAGTGGCCAATACAATAATTAAAGATGCTCTGGGTACACCGGCAATTCCCTTGCTCGTTAGCATTAATACCAATAGCATAGTGAGCTGAGTAGGAATATCCAGATGAATACCATAAGCCTGGGCAATTGCCAAGCTGGCGAAAGTCATATACATCATACTACCATCCAGGTTAAAAGAATAACCAAGCGGCAATACGAATGAAACAATTTTGTTCTTACAACCAAATCTTTCCAGTTCTTCTGTGAGTTTTGGAAACACCGCTTCGCTACTGGTGGTACTAAATGCAATCAATAAGGGGTTACCAATTCTGCGAAACAGCTCGCGCATACGTCCTTTTAGAATCATGACGCCAACGCCACTGAGGATTACCCAAAGCAGTGCAATGCCTAAAACAAAATAACCGTAATAAACCAGGTAGAATTTAAAAATGCCTAGGCCCTTTTCTGCAACAACTGCTGCCAGCGTACCGAATACACCGAAGGGAGCAAAATTCATGATATAGCCAACGATCTTCAGCACAATATGCGCCACAATATCTAAGGCCTTGATCACAGGCGCTGCTTTATCACCCATAGCTGCAGCAGCCACACCAAAGAAAATAGAGAACACAACAATCTGTAGAATCTCATTGGTAGCCATCGCTTCAAATGCACTGGAAGGCACCACATGCTCCACGAACTTTTGCAAAGAAAATTCAGAGGTCTTACTCATCAGGTCTTTTAATCCGGCCTGATCGCCCTGGCTCAAATCAATATAAGAGCCCGGCTGAAAAATATTCACCAAGACCATACCCAGTAACAAACTCACCAATGAAGCAGAGATAAACCAGAGCATGGCTTTACCACCAATACGTCCCACTGTTTTCAAATCGCCCAGCTTGGCAATACCCACCACCAGTGTTGAGAAAACCAGGGGTGCGATAATGGTTTTCACCAAACGAATAAAAATCGTTCCGAGCAACTTAATGTTCTTGGAAAAAGCCTTGATGGTATCGGGACTAGCCTGCTCATGAACCAGATAGCCAACTGCTATCCCCAGAAACATAGCAATAATGATATAAAGCGTGAGCCGGTTTTTCTTTGGGGCAGTAGCAGCTATTTCCATGCAAGCATTGAATTAATGCGGCAATATAATGATTAAGGGCCAATGAGGGGAAGGGCCTCAATCATAAAAGATTTCCCTGCCAAGATGAATAAATCCTTATTTTTCAGCCCCAAATCAACTAACTATCCAACGCACACGTATGAGTTTATTTGTCAAAAAACCCCTCAATGAACTGCTTGCCCAGGCAGCAGATAGTGAGAAAGGATTGAAGCGCACATTAGGTGCAGGCAATTTGATCGCATTGGGCATTGGTGCCATCATCGGCGCAGGTCTGTTTGTAAGAACAGCTGCAGCTGCTGGTCAGGCCGCAGGCCCTGGCGTAACACTGTCATTTATTCTCGCAGCCGTAGGTTGCGCTTTTGCAGGTTTATGTTATGCTGAATTTGCTGCCATGATTCCCATCGCTGGTAGTGCTTATGCTTACTCTTATGTAACCATGGGCGAATTGATCGCTTGGATCATCGGCTGGGCCCTGATCATGGAATATGCATTGGGTGCTGCAACAGTTTCTATTGCATGGAGCGAATACTTAAACAAGCTGTTTGGAGGCGGCATTCCTTATGAATGGTGCCACTCGCCTTTTGAATCCTATACAGATTCTGCCGGTGTGTTACATCAGGGTATGATCAACGCACCTGCACTGGTGATTCTGCTTTTATTAACCTTATTGCTGATCAAGGGTACACAAGAATCTGCACTGGTGAATGCCATCATCGTATTCATCAAAGTAGCTATTGTACTCTTGTTCATTGCAATTGGCTGGCAGTTTATCAAGCCTGAAAACCATACGCCTTACCTGATTCCTGAAGGAACAGCTGCTGTAACAGACCAAGCTGGTAAAGTAATTGCTGATTATAGCGGCTGGAACAAACATGGCTGGGGTGGTATTCTCGGTGGCGCTGCGATTGTATTCTTTGCCTTTATCGGTTTTGATGCGGTAAGTACAGCTGCACAGGAAGCCAAGAACCCTAAGCGCGATATGCCCATTGGTATCCTCGGTTCACTGGTGGTATGTACCATTTTATACATCCTCTTTGGTCACGTATTAACCGGTGTTGCCAACTGGAAAGATTTTGTGGATCCTGAAAAAGGCCGTGAAGCTTCTGTAGCTTACGCTATTTCTACTTATATGATTGGCTATAGCTGGCTGGCGCAAGCGGTAACCATCGCTATCCTGGCTGGTTTCTCATCAGTTATCTTGGTGATGTTGATGGGCCAGAGCCGTATCTTCTATACCATGAGTAATGATGGATTGATTCCAAAAGCATTCGGCGAACTGCATCCTAAATTCAAAACACCTTACAAGGCTAACTGGATTCTCTTTTTCTTCGTAGGTGCATTTGCAGCTTTTGTACCTGGCCACGTAGCAGGTGATCTGACCAGCTTCGGCACCCTCTTCGCCTTCGTGCTGGTAAGTATTGGCGTATGGATTCTGCGTGTGAAAGCGCCCAATATCGAGCGTCCTTTCAAAACACCGGCTGCTCCTGTAGTGGGCACTTTAGGTGCATTGATCTGTACAGCGATGATTGCTGGTCTGGACAAGCAAACCCTGACCGTAGCCTTTATCTGGATGGCAGTAGGTCTGGTTGTTTACTTCCTTTATAGCAAGCACAACAGTAAGCTCCGAAATCCATCGGATATTATTCCAAAAGCATCTGACTTTGAATAAGTAAAAAGCCCCGTTCATACGGGGTTTTTTCTTGTGGTGTACAAAACCTAATTTTGCCACCCCAACAAAAACAGGATTATGGGTAGGATTTTTGAAGTACGTAAAGCCACCATGTTTGCCCGCTGGGATCGCATGGCCAAGCAGTTCACACGAATTGGTAAGGAAATCGTGATTGCCGTTAAAGCAGGCGGACCAGACCATACCACCAACCCGGCGCTGCGCCGTTGTATGCAGAACGCCAGAAGTGTGGGCATGCCAAAAGACCGTGTAGAAGCAGCTATTAAGCGCGCATTGGGTAAGGATACCAGCAATTACGAAGAAATCTTGTACGAAGGATATGCGCCCCATGGCGTTGCCATTCTGGTGGAAGCCGCTACCGATAACAATACCAGAACTGTTGCCAACGTGCGCAGCCATTTCAACAAAGGTGGTGGCAGTATGGGCACCAGCGGAAGCGTAAGCTTTCAGTTCAAGAAGATGGGTGTTTTCAAGCTGAAGCCTGAGAACGTCAATATCGAAGAACTGGAATTAGAACTGATTGATTTTGGCTTGGAGGAAATGGGTGAAGGCACCGGCGAAAATGGCGAAGCCATTATTGTATTACGTTGCGGCTTTACCGATTTCGGTAACCTGCAAAAAGCACTGGAAGACAAGAATATTGCAACGATCAGTGCTGAACTGGAATGGATTCCTTCCGTTACGGTTCCGGTAACTGATGAACAAGCCGAAGAAATCAGTAAATTGATTGAACGCTTGGAGCAGGATGATGATGTAAGTAAGGTATTCCATAACATGGGTTAACCGATATCAGTCCCGCTCTTGCGGGACTTTTTTATGCAAACACCAGACACACATAACGGCCCCGTACTCTTGTTTGATGGCGTATGCAATCTCTGCACCGGCAGCGTACAATTCATCATCAAAAGAGATCCAAAAAGGAAATTTCGATTTGCTTCTTTGCAAAGCGCATTCGGTCAGCAGGTGCTACAAGCACACCAACTCAATACGGAAACATTCGATTCATTGGTGCTGCTGGAGCATGGAAAAATTTATCAGCGCTCAACCGCCGCACTCCATATTGCTCGACAATTATCCGGTGTTTGGCCTTTGTTTTATGTATTCATCATTATTCCAGCATTCATCCGCAATGCTGTCTATGATTTCATTGCGCGTAACAGATACAAATGGTTCGGTAAAAAAGAAGCCTGCTGGTTACCGACTCCGGACCTGCAGGCTTTATTTTATAAATAATCAATCAATTACTCGTTGGCCATTGCTCTGGCAATACGAATCACATCTTCTACATTCGGCTTGCTGAAATAATCACCATCGCTGCCATATGCAGGACGATGATCTTTCGCTGTTAATGTTCTTGGCGCTACATCCAACCACTTATAACCGCCTTGTTGTTCAATCACCTGATTGTACATGTATGCTGCAGCACCGCCGTTCACATCTTCATCCACAAACAAAATCTTATTGGTCTTTTTCAATGAAGCCAGAATGTTTTGCGGACGATCGAATGGCAATAATGTTTGCACATCAATCAATTCACAGCTAATACCTTCTGCTTCCAAACGCTCAATCGCTTCTTGAATGATGCGTAATGTAGAACCATAAGAAACAATCGTTAGATCAGTGCCTTCTTTCAGCACTTCAGGCACACCAAGTGGTACGGTATATTCCAACAAATTGGCCGGCATTTTCTCTTTTAGTCTGTAGCCATTCAAACACTCAATCACCAATGCAGGATCATTCGAAGCGAGCAAAGTATTATACATACCTACTGCCTGCACCATGTTTCTGGGCACGCACACATACATACCACGCAGTGCATTAATAATCATACCCATAGGCGAGCCACTATGCCAAATACCTTCTAAACGGTGGCCGCGTGTACGAATGATTACCGGACAGCTATGCTGACCTTTGGTACGATAGTGTACTGTAGCCACATCATCACTCAAAGGCTGCAAGCCGTACAACAAATAATCGAGATATTGAATTTCAGCGATTGGTCTTAACCCGCGCAAAGCCATGCCAATGGCCTGCCCCATGATGGTTGCTTCGCGGATACCTGTATCGAAAATACGATTGGCACCATGCTTTTCTTGTAAACCGGCAAAGCCCTGATTCACATCACCGATATAGCCTACATCCTCACCAAATGCAAACACACGTGGATTAGATGCGAATAAACTATCAAAATATTTGTTCAGCACTTCATACCCATTCACAGTAGGTGCATCAAAAGAAATCAAAGGCTTTACTTCAGGTACACGCAATGCCGCTTTCGGACCTTCATTGTATAAGTGTGAACTGAATAATTGTGCACTTTCCGTCATTAATTGCTGATAGTATTGTTCCAACTCAAACTTGGTGGGCGAGTTACCGGCTGCTTCCAATGCGAGAGCAATATGGTGCATTACATCTCTGCGTAATGGCTCTTTCATGGCGCGCATATCAGCTGCGATCTTCTGAATACGTGTGTACGCATCCATATCATTCACCATGATACTGCTGATCAATGTTGCAGCATGCTCCAACTGAACTTTAATCGGTGCCTGATATTTTTCCCAAGCCAGTTTGCGGCTGTCCTTCACATGCTCTTTCGCCTCATTCCAAATTTGCGTCAACTCCTCTTCTGTTGCGATTTGATTGCTCACAATCCATTCCTGGAATTTGCGGATACAATCCCACTCACGCTCCCACTCCAGTCTTTCCCGACTCTTATAGCGTTCATGACTACCACTGGTAGAATGTCCTTGCGGTTGTGTCACTTCTTCAACATGAAAAACTGCAGGTACATGGGTATCACGTACACGTTGCAATGCCTGCTCTAATACCTCACACATACCAGCATAATCCCAGGCTTTCAAGCGATAGATATCCAATCCATTCGTACCCTCAGCTTTCTGCATGCCTTTCAACGCTGCAGAAATAGAACCTTTAGTAGTTTGATATTCTTTAGGTACAGAAATACCATAGCCATCATCCCACACAAATACAGCCAATGGCACTTGCAACACACCCGCAGCATTGATGGTTTCCCAGAAATGACCTTCGCTGGTGCTGGCATCACCGATGGTACAGAAACAGATTTCATTACCATTATGACTCAGCTGATCAAAACGATGCAACTGATGTGTATTACGGAAACATTTAGAAGCAAAAGCAAGCCCCAATGCACGCGGCATTTGTCCGGCTGTTGGTGCGATATCAGATGATACGTTTTTACGATTCGCCAAATCCAGCCAATTGCCATTATCATCCACCATTCTGGTTGCGAAGTGGGCATTCATTTGTCGGCCTGCGCTGAATGGATCGTTACGCAAATCAGGATCTGCATATAGCTGTGCGAAGAATTGTTCAACGCTAGCCAATCCTGCTGCAAACATGAAGGTTTGATCGCGATAATAGCCGGAGCGAAAATCGCCTGCACGGAAGAATTTGGCCATTGCTAACTGCGCCACTTCCTTACCATCACCGAAGATGCCAAACTTAGCTTTACCGGTGAGCACTTCTCTTCTACCCAACAAACTGGCTTCACGGCTGGTGACTGCGATACGAAAATCATGCAGCACTTCATTGCGGAAGCCTTCGAAAGACATCATATCGTTGGCAGCGGCATTTTGTAAACTTGTTTCCATACAGCTCAAACTTATTGGTTAAGGGTGAACCCCTCCGGGAATTTGTTGCGAAGTACTGAAAATAGGCGCAGTACACCCATTTTTACCCCAAAATCTTTTTCACCATCCATTCAGGTTAAAGCCCTGTCAAAAAACCGTAAAATCTCTGTCTGATGCAGCGGGTTTTTCTATCTTTAGCCCTGAAAACTAGAAGCATGAAAAAGATCTTCGTATTGATGGCCGCTTTGTTTACCGGCATCATGGCTATGGCACAAAACCAGCCAGCAAAGGACATTACCAAGGTGTTGGAATTCAAGAATGCTGAATACAATATGGGCAAGATTCCATTTGGTAAGCCGCTTGAATATGAAGTAGAGATCAAAAACATCAGCGCAGAAACAGTTGTATTGGAAAAAGTCGAAGGTGGCTGCGGTTGCACTACACCAAAATATGAAGCCGGGCATAAGATTCTTCCAGGTGAAGTATACAAAATTACCTTAGGCTTTAATGGAGGCAATATGGGACCGTTTACCAAATTTGCCACCTTGTATTTCAAAGATGGCATGAGCCGTCAAGTGAAATTCTTTGGAGAAGCTTTTCAAGAACCAGCTAAATCATCCGGAAAACCCTAATCAAACATGAAACAGTTTGTTGTTTTATTTATTGCCTCTTTGTTTACTATTACCGCTTTTGCGCAAAAACCTCCAGTAAAATTTGCCAGCGAGACGCATAGTTTTGGAAAAATCAAGCAAAACAAGCCTGTTACCAAGGAGTTTGTTTTTCAGAACACCTCTAATCAGCCTGTAGTAATTGAGTTTGCAACTGCAGAATGTGGTTGTACCACGCCAGATTATCCCAAGCAACCCATAGCTAAGGGACAAAGCGGTAAGATTAAAGTGACTTTCAACGCTGCTACTATGGGTACTTTCAAGAAAAACGTTACCGTAAAATTTGTGAAGTTCAATGCACCCGTAATCTTAACCATTGATGGTGAAGTAACTGCTCCTGCCCCAGCAAAAGGAAAAGTGAAATAAGATTCAAAAATAGAATTCATCCTCCACTGTCAGTCGGTGGAGGATTTTTATTTGCTGCCATAGGAGTCCGCTTATCTTTGCGCCATGTTAACCATTAGTCAGCGCGGGCTGAATATGCCTGCTTCACCTATCCGTAAACTGGTGCCCTATGCAGAAGCTGCCAAGAAAAGAGGCACCAAAGTCTATCACCTGAATATTGGTCAGCCGGATATTGAAACACCCAAGCCGGTTCGTGACGCCATACACAACGCCGATTTCACTATTCTGGAATACACCCATTCAGCCGGTCTGGAAAGCTATCGCAGAAAACTGGTGGAGTATTATGCCAAGAATGGCATTCATGTAAACCACAACCAGATCATCATCACTACAGGAGGCAGTGAAGCCATTTTGTTTGGCTTTATGGCTTGTCTGGATCCGGGTGATGAAGTGATTATCCCTGAACCCTTTTATGCTAATTACAATGGCTTCGCAATTGCCGCAGGTGTGAAAGTGGTGCCCATCACTTCGAACATCGCAGATGGTTTTGCCTTACCACCTATTGAAGCTTTTGAGGAAAAGATTACCAGCAAGACCAAAGCCATTGTGATCTGTAATCCCAACAACCCAACCGGTTATAATTATAGCGAAGCAGAAATGCAAAAGCTGAAAGCGATCATCCTGAAACACCATTTGTACCTGTTTGCGGATGAAGCTTATCGCGAATTCACCTATGGTGAAAAGCAATTCAGTGCCATGCATCTGGAAGGTGTGGATGAACATATCGTATTGATGGATACCATCAGCAAACGCTACAGTGCCTGTGGCGCAAGGATTGGCGCTTTCGTTACCAAAAACCAGGCATTGATTGATGCAGCAATGAAGTTGGCGCAAATGCGTTTGTGCGCACCTTATCTGGAGCAAGTAGCAGGCGAAGCTGCCTGTGATTTACCGGATGATTATTTTGATACCACCAAAGCCGAATACCAGGCAAGAAGAGATGCGATTGTTGGTCGCCTAAACGCAATGGATGGTGTTTTCTGCCCCAACCCTGGCGGCGCTTTTTATGCCATGGCCAAACTGCCGATTGATGATAGCGACAAATTTTGTCAATGGCTATTAGAGTCTTTTGAACACAATGGCCAAACAGTCATGCTGGCACCTGCTACCGGCTTTTACGGCACTGCAGGCTTAGGCAGACAAGAAGTAAGACTGGCTTATGTATTGAATATTGAATCGATTCACGGGGCGATGGATTGCCTGGAAGCAGCGCTGAAAGTATATCCCGGCCGTCAATAGTTTTCTTTCCAACTACAACCAAGTAAAATCCCCATCCTGAAATATGTTTCTGGATGGGGATTTTCATTTGCAGCAGATATTAAATGTCTATTCTTTGATTCTTTTTACAGAGCCACCGCTACTGGTAGAAATATCACGGATCAATGCTTGTCCTTTATAACGCACAAAACCACCACTGCTGGCATCAGCATTTACTTCCTTATGTACAGTTACCTCAATACCACCACCGCTGCTTACATCTGCAGTAAGAAAATCTGCAGTAAGATCAAAAGCACGCAGCATACCGCCGCTACTGGCATCTGATTTCAGTTTCGCTACACTTCCTTTCAGGTAAACCATGCCGCCACTGCTTTGATGGGTGGTGAGGTTATCGCCCTTGATATCACCCTTTACAGAAGCACCGCTGGATACTTCAATCTTGTCGAGATTTTTAAATGATACATAGACGGTTGCTTTAAAATTTTTGAGCTGGTTCCAGAAACGCCAGTCGCTATCGCGATAAATATGCAGGACACCACTTTTCACTTCGGTGCGAATTCTGTCGGCATACTCAGGATCACTCACACTGACTGCTACTCCTTCTTCAGTGCCCTGACTGATCAATACCTGGATGCCTGCAGAAGCATCAATTCCATGAAAACTGCCCACTGACCTTTTGGTGGCATTGGCATCGTATACAGTTTTTTGCGCAAAGCCGGTGATGCCCATCAAAAGAACAAGACCAGCCATAAAAAGACGTCTCATAAGTCAATTGTTTCCAGCTGAACGAGCTTTAATATCAAAAGTTACAGACCGAAGAAAATAAAATTCACATTAAATTATTTTATATGTTTTTATTTTTAAAAATTTCATCGTTAATTTGGACTCACAACACAATAAATAAAACATACAATTTATTTGTATATGTCAATGACCCGCAGACTGGCCCTTTTACCTTTTATCCTGCTGATTTCCGTAGTGGTGCTCAGCCTGATCTTTCCCAATGTTCCCGGGGAGGTAAAAACCTATGCGGAAATCAATACAGCTGATACCGCCTGGATGCTGAGTGCTACGGGATTGGTGCTGATCATGACTCCCGGACTGGCATTTTTCTATGGCGGTATGGTGAATAAAAAGAATGTACTCAGCACCATGTTGCAGAGCTATATCAGCATGGCCGTAATTACCGTGTTGTGGGTAGTGGTAGGTTTTAGCTTAGCTTTTGGTGATTCAATTGGCGGTATTATCGGAAACCCAGGCACATTTTTTATGATGCGGGGCGTGATTGATGGCGCTCCATGGAAATTGGCGCCAACCATCCCTTTGCTCTTATTTGCTTTTTATCAGCTCAAGTTTGCCATCATCACACCAGCCCTAATCACAGGCGCATTTGCAGAGCGTATTAAGTTCACTTCCTATATACTGTTCATTACACTTTTCGCGATTTTCATTTACGCCCCGCTGGCACATGCCACCTGGCATCCGGATGGCTTTCTTGCCAAATGGGGCGTATTGGATTTTGCGGGCGGCACTGTGGTGCATATGAGTGCTGGTTGGGCTGCATTAGCTAGTGCCATTTACTTGAAGGGTAGAAATGTACCCAATCATAGTCCGGCAAGAATCACCTATGTGATGCTGGGCACCGGCCTACTTTGGTTTGGTTGGTTTGGTTTCAATGCCGGCTCTGCATTTGGCGCCAATAATCTGGCAGCAACCGCTTTAGCCACTACCACAACAGCTTCCGCAGCTGCTGCATTCACCTGGATCATTTTCGATGCCATCAGAGGTAGAAAGCCTAGTGCCATGGGCACTTGCATCGGCGCTGTGGTTGGCTTGGTTGCCATCACACCTGCGGCGGGGTTCATCAGTTTACCACACTCTCTCACTGTTGGTATTGTGAGCAGCATCGTGAGCAATATGATGGTGGAATGGCGCACGCGCACATCAATTGATGATACACTGGATGTATTTCCTTGTCATGGTGTGGGTGGTATCAGTGGCATGATTCTGACCGGAGTCTTTGCACACAAGAACATCAATAGTGTCGTTGTTGACAATGGATTATTCTTTGGCGAAACGAAATTATTTCTCACGCATTTGGGGGCTATGCTCCTTGTTTCTGTCTTTGCATTTGGAGGAACATTTGTTTTACTCAAAATCACTGACCTGATTTCACCCTTACGGGTTTCTGAAGTGGAAGAATCGGAGGGGTTGGATTGGAGTCAGCACGGAGAACGCTTATAACTTCTTTCTTATAATGGCAAGCAATCGTTAGAATCGCCCTGCTGTTTCCACAGCGGGGCTCTTTTTTATATATACTACCGATATCTGAGTTGCTGAGTCAAGCTATCGGATCAAGACAACTGTTCCCTTTTTTAGCACGGAGTAACCACGCGTATCAACACCTCTTACCTCCCAAACATAAGCACCAGCCGGGGCAGGTAATTGTTGGTATGTACCGTCCCAGCCCGGTAAATCAGTTACTGATTGATACACCAACTGACCCCAGCGATTCCATATTCGGAAATACTGCAAGTTTCTGATACCAGCTGTTATGGGTTTCAACCGATCGTTCCTGCCATCTCTATTCGGTGTGAAAGCAGCAGGCACTAGAATATCTGCTTTGTTGAAAGTGATCAATTGAACGGTATCTACCACAAAACAACCATTGGGACTGGTTACCCTAACCAGATAAACCAGATCAGCATTACCTGAATAAGTAGGTGTAGCCGCTGTATCACTACTTAAGTCGATAAGTGGTGTCCACTTATATGCCATTCCTTTATTCACTGTACTTAGCACTGCTGGATAACCCAGTGCTGTATTGATCTTTTGCTTTTTAGGCGGTGCCGCATATTGCACATTAACTCTACGGATGTTGACGACTGTGTCTTCCGGGCATTTATCAGACAAAGCACTCAGGGCAATGGTATATACACCAGGTTTATCATAAACAGCAATTGCGTTTCGTTGATTCAGTGTTACCCCATTACCAAGATTCCACCAGTAGTTCACCATATCGCCCGGAGGTGTGATTGTTCGATTAGTAAAAATGGATTGTGTGGATACACATGCGTTTTCAATATCAAATTTTGGATCTGGTGGCGCAAAGATTTGTATTGGTCTGCTAATTGTGTCTTTGCAACCATCAACACTGGTGATAGTGAGTAGTGGACGATAGGCACCAGCTGTAGTGTACGCAAAATTCACTGCACTATCAGTTAGTGTTCTTCCATCACCAAGCGTCCATTGCCATTTTACTGGAAAGATACCAGCAGCTTTTGCGGCTATTTTTATTTCATGATGTAGAAAACACTGATCTCCTCGCAAAATGGAATAATCAGCTGCGGGCTTGGGCCTTCTTCTCACGAATACAGTATTCGTTTGTTTTATACAAATATCATCACGGATGATGGCATAATACCTGCCATCCGTATCGGGCGCATATATATCTGGCACTGCTGGAGCAGGCAATCGCAATCCATTCCTATACCAAGCAATATCAGGACCACTGGCTTTTAATGATGCAGTGTAAGGATTGGTACCACATACGATTGTGTCTCCACTTACGCGCAAAACTGTATCGAGAAAAATTGTCCTTACTGAAAAAGTATCCCTAACAGTGCAGCCGGAATTTTTATCGATTGCTGATAAAATATATCGAGTATCACCAACAGGTCTTGCCCTTGTTTTACTACTGTCAGGATGCGACAAACCGAAAGATGGCGACCATTTAAATCGTATATCTGGCGAGCTAAAGCCTGCATCCATCTGTACTTCATCACCAAGGCAGATGGCATTATTCCCTACTATATCAAATCTGGGCACACTACCCCATCGGACCACGGTGTGGAGGGTGTCTTCACAGCCATAGCCCTCGAATGGTTTTAACACGAGGGAGTATTGTGTGCCGTCTGAAGGTGGCGGGTTCAGCACCAAACGATTACTGGTACTTACCGGTGAACTAAAATTCCTATTGACATACCATGCATATCGCTCAAAACCAAAAGGTGCATCCAATGTAAGCGAAGGATCGCCAATACAATAACCAGCTCCACGAAGTGGTTGATCACAATCACTATCAACATCTACATATGCATAACCAAAATGACCTCCCCTGCTGCAATCCTCCGTTGTAAACTCAATTTGAATAGTATGACCAGCTCTCTTATTAAGGTTCACCGTAACTGGCGTCCAGCTTTTGTACAAAACAGAACCACCTCTGAGTGAAGGCAGAAATCCGGGAAGTGCCGGACTAACCACATACGTAAACGAAGCACAGGGAAGCGGTGTGCCATCTGTTTCATCCGTTACTCGTACAGTGAACTTAGGTTGCTCATTGGGTGCATGATTCGGATTTTGAAAGACCACTGCATACCAATAAACAATACTGTAGACATCTGCATTATCTGGAATGCGAAAATTATAGGTAATTCGGTCTGCTTCAGCGCCAGTACCACTATTGCCTAAGCGCATGGAGTAACCGCTGCCGTTGGGACAAGCAGTAGGAAATCCACCAAAATAATCCTCCCCACCCATTACCGGTTCATTCCTAAACACATCGTGCTTGCCAAAAACCTGACCGCTCTCCCATAATATAGGCGTACCACTTGCCAAAACCCTTCCTGTATCGCATTTCCAGCCAAGCAAAGTGCCTGATTCAAAATCAATATTTGGCGGGCAGGATTGGGCCAGTACATGGGTAGTAAAAAAACCCATATACAGCAGCAGTAAGTATTTCAGCCCTTTGAGCATTCATACAAGTTACACCTTTAGCAGAAAAGCAATAGAAAAAATACTGGGCTGGTATTGCTCCATCGAAATACACACAACCCGCTTTCCGTTAACTGTTTTAAATTTAGTTCCTTTGCTCCTGAGCAATACCAACATATCTATGTAAGAACGATTCAAACACATCCATTCTTACCAAAAGCAGCAGCCATGCAACTGACCCGTTTTTATCTTTATCTGGTTTTCATTTCTTGCATTGCAGGTAGTACATCAGTAGCGGCACAACAAATTAAACCTTCCACGCTCGAGATAAACATGCCGGTTTCAAAAGCAGAAGATGCACTCTGTTTTCAACTCCAAACCATTACCCTAAGTACTGCAAATCTGGACAGCGCTAAACGCTTATTTGTTCAGGGTATGGGTATGCAGCTTATCGGACCCGTGAAACTGACTACGCTACAGCGAAAGACACTGATCCAACAATGGAAACTGCCAGCTTCCTTAGACTGGCAGTTATATGAGCTAAGCCGCGCAGAAGTAGAGGAAACAATCCGTATCCGTTTATTGGTATGCAGCAAACCAACCCCATTGATTCAAGAGGGTTATCAAACAAGGGCACTGGGCACTTTCGCAATTGGGTTTCCCAACATGAACCAGACAAGACTTGATCAGAATTTGAAAGCAATTGGATTTAAATCTAAAACGGCTATTCCTAACAAACAGGATGAAGGCATGACCAATATCCCGGAAGCCATTTACCTGGGGCCTGACTTTGTGCATTACACCAGCTTTGATATGAACAATGGGCAACAGCAGCCTTCTGCTTATGATCCCGTAACTGGTTTGGGAGGACCCAGCTTTGCCACATTTGTTGTAACCGGCATGAGCGACGCGATGATCAGTTTTTTCAGGTATGTGTTGGGCTGGGAAGTAAGGCGCGACAATGAACTGGCCACAGGCAAAAATTCAGTACTTGGCCTGGAGGATGGAATACGCTACAGGTATACGATGGTCTTTGCCAAAGGTGCTTCCAACGGGCATATCAATTTGATGGATTTCAGAGATGGGGTGAAGACCGGGCCGAAATCAAAACCCAGACTACCCAACAGAGGGGTTGGCATGTATACCGTTTTTACCAAGAATCTGGATGAGGTAAAAGCATTGGCCATACAGCAAAAGGCAGCCATCTTAAGCGATATCATTGCTTATGAAGACCCAATACATGGCCGGGTCAGAAGTATGTTGATACTTGCACCAAATGAAACCGTTTTTGAAATACTGGAAAAGCCCCGTCCACTTTTCTAAAGAAATCATTCCTACAGGGTTTCAAAAGATCATATTAAAAAATAGATTCAGCTAGCAGAAACACAGAATTGCGTCTGAAACCGAGTATATTGCAATGTATTCTGTACGCAAGCAAGTGCGGCAACCTTAACCTGATATGAGCGACAACACCCCCCAATTACCGAGAATTCTAGTTGTGGAAGATGCAGAACCTATACAACTGGTTCTGCAGAAATTTCTCAGCAAAAAGTTTGACGTTTTCGTTTGTGCTGATGGGCTGGAAGCAATGGCTTATCTGCAAAACGGCAATATGGTTCAGCTAATTATTTCTGACCTGACTACACCCAATATGGGCGGACTTGAGCTCCTACAGCAAGTGAAGGCAAGCAGTTATTTTAAATCCATACCTGTTATTGTTTTGTCCGGGGACACCGAATCTGCCACCAGAATCAAATGTCTGGAGGCCGGCGCAGAAGATTATATCGTTAAACCCTTCAATCCGCTGGAACTAGAGGCACGGATAAAAGTGGTATTGAAAAGAAGCGGCATCACCGTATCTTAGAGCAGATGACCATAGACGACCAACGGTTTACCATTCTTTTGCTGAGCAAAGACAAGCAACTGGCTGAAAAGCTATTGCAATTATTGCCTCAGTCGTACCGCTTACTTATTCATGAAGATGCAACTGCCTTCTTAACCGCCATCAATGAACAAGCACATTCGACGAAAGTGCTCTTATTGGCTCAGGCAGAAATTCTCTCAGCCAATGGAGTGAATCTAGCCACACAGATACAGAAGCAATATCACCAGCGTTTCCCTATTTGTCTGATCGCTGAAAACAGAAGCCAGAATTTATTATCAATTGCACAAAGCTCAGGTATTGCTGAAGTCTTTGAATTACCCTTAGACCTGCATGCTGTACAGCTCAGAATCTGCTTCCTTACAGAGCATTGGCATACCCTGACAGGCCGTATGCAGGAAGCCAAACGTTTTGAATACAAAACCCCATTGATCAAAAGGCTTTTTGACATACTGGTAGCAGGAACTGCCCTGCTCCTCTTATCCCCACTGATCATACTGGTAATCTTACTGATCAAACTGGAGTCGAATGGCCCCGTGATATATTACTCACTGCGCGTTGGTACAGGTTATAAAATTTTCAGGTTCTACAAGTTTAGATCTATGTACACCAATGCAGACAGGAAACTCAAAGAGCTAAAACACCTGAATCAATATGGCACTTCGGCCCTAACTCAAGAGCAACCAGATACAGGTAATTTCCTATGTGATGCATGTAAAGCCAATGGAACTGCCTGTCAGCGGCCGATTTATACTGATCAGGAGACCCTGTGTGAAAAAATCTACGAAAAGCGTCAAAAAGCCGAAGCCGGTGCGGCATTCCTCAAGATTCAGAATGATCCAAGAATAACCAAAGTGGGTAAATTCATCAGGAACACCAGCTTTGATGAATTGCCACAGCTCTGGAATGTACTGATTGGCGACATGAGTATTGTAGGCAACAGACCATTGCCACTCTACGAAGCTGAGAAGCTCACAACAGACAAGTATATGATGCGTTTTATGGCCCCTGCCGGCATCACCGGCTTGTGGCAGGTAGAGAAAAGAGGCAAGGCCGGAGAAATGTCTGAAGAAGAAAGAATTATGCTAGACAATGCCTATGCCCGGGACAATAGTTTCTGGAAGGATATACTACTAATTCTGAGAACGATTCCTGCGCTTTTCCAGAAGGAAAATGTGTGAGCAGCGTGGATAAGTTTGTTTCGTTTCAGATCAGTATTGTTTACCTTTAAACGCCTGATTTATTGTGTCTTACACATTTCATCAAATACCAAAAAGCCCACAACTCAGGCGCAGTTATCTTACCTGCGCAAAATCGCTTCTGCTCATTCTTTTCTTAAGCATCCAAATCACCAAGGGATTAGCTCAGGAATCCATCATACAGGATGTGTCGCCTGAATATATTGCCAGACTGATTTCACTCGCTAAGGAAAACTATCCTAAAGTGAAAGCTTTTGATTCAAGAGTAGATAAAGCGGCTTTCATGCTGAAGAAAGACAAAATGTCTTGGTTCGAAGTATTCAACTTCTTTTACCTGTATAGCCCCAATAATTCTACAACCCTTGTCAATCCAAATCTGCTGAATGGTTATCAGATTGGATTCAATATCAATTTAGGCGCAATCCTGCAGAAAAAGCCACAGATCAATATGAGCAAAAAAGATCTGGAAGTGGCCAAGCTGGAAAAAGCAGAATACGAATTACTGCTAACAACAGAAGTAAAATCACGTTACTACACTTTCTTACAACAACAACAGCTGCTGAAAATGCGCAGACAAGTGATGCTGGATGCAGAAGCTGTGCTGAAGCAAACAAAGTATCGTTTTGAGAAAGGAGAAGAAACATTTGAGAATTACAATCGCTCTTTAATGCTGATGGCTGAAAACAGACAGAAGATAACCGAAGCTGAAGCTGCATTAATGACGGCCAAAAGCAGACTGGAAGAATTGATTGGCGTAACCCTGGAATCTGTGCAATAATGGAGTTGAAGTATTTCATAAAACTGCTTAGGAAACACCTGATATGGCTGCTGGCATTACCCCTGTTAGCAATCATCATCACTTTTTTTCTGATCAGGAAATTGCCAGACACGTATATCTCCAGAGCAAGAGTAGCCACCGGTATTGTTGATGACACGAAAAAGATACCCGGTTCAGACAAAAGCAAAAGTGAGTCTGAAGTTAATCAGGAGTTCAGCAACCTGATTCAAACCATGCAGTTGAAACTGATACTCGATCAGGTTTCTTATAAGTTAATGCTGCATGATTTGCTTGACAAAAAGCCTTACCGCAAAGCAAGCCAGAATGTAATTGATCTAAATCCTGCTGCAAGAAAGCATGCTATCGAAGTCTATACCAAGAAATACAATGAAAGAGAGGCGCTTTCACTTTGGGATAATGATCAATTCGGTTTATACAAAGTGCTCATCTCGATGGGCTACGATGATGCCTCTCTGTTGAAAAAATTGAAAATTTATCGCTGGGAATACAGTGATTTCATTGATATAGAGTTCGAATCTGAAAATCCGGTTTTATCTGCTTTTGTTGTGAATACAGTTTGTAATGAATTTATTACTTACTACACAACTATCCTTCGTGAGAACCAGGAAAAAGGTGTTCGTTTTCTTGAGAAGCTTGTAGCCATGAAGCAAGACACCTTGAATAATAAAATTCAGGAGCTGAAGGGCTACAAATTGCAAAACAGAATCCTGAGTCTTCCTGAACAGGCCCGAGCACTCTACAATCAGATATCATCTTACGAAGCAGAAAAACAAAAGCTGGAACAAAGTATTGCAGCCAATTCAGGAACACTGAAAGTCATTAATCAAAAATTTGATCCTTCCGATCAGCAATACCTAGAGCGATCTGCAGAAGAGATCAATGAAAAGCTGATAGAAACCAAAGCACAATTGCAGCGGAATAGTGATGAGCTGATCCGAAACAATTATAACATCGTTTACCTGAAGCGCCGTGATTCTTTGATGGCGATTCTTGATAAACAAATCAAATTATCTACAGACCGCAATGTTTACAGTCCGCTATCCACCAAACAAAGTCTGGTAGCACAGAAACTGAAACTGGAAGTGGATCTTGAGATGGCTAAGAACAGTATTGCTACACTGCAAAACGAAATCACCACGCTTAATCAGCGCCTAGACCTACTGATGCCACATGAAGCAGTGATTCAGACCTATGAAGGGGATATCGACCTAGCCAGTAAAGAATACCTGGAAGTATTGTATAAGTACAACCAGGCAAATCTGGAAGCAAGCTATGCATTACAGCTTCGCCAGGTAGAAGTGGCCATGCCTAATCAGGCACAGCCCTCCAAGAAAATCTTCTTAGTAATTCTTGCAGGTGTTGTCACTTTTGTACTTTATCTCGCTGTACTTGTCATTGTCTTCTATTTTGACCAGTCGATACATGATGCTAAAACCCTTGTTGGCAAAACAAGATTACCTGTACTTGGACAACTACCCATGCTGGCATCGCGGGACTTACACATTTTATCTGCTTGGGAAAATGGTCAGCATTTTCAAACTCCACAGTTCAAGAATGCATTACGTGCGCTCCGTTTTGAGGTTGATAAAGAAGTGGGCGACTCAAGACTCTGTTTGATTACAAGCTTACGTGAAGGTGCAGGTAAAACTTTCACTACGCTCAGTCTTGCATATGCTTATGCCAAGATCAAGAAAAGAGTACTGATTATTGATGGACATTTCAAAGATCCTGCCATCACAAAAATGTTTGACACATCTGTTTTTCTGGAAGACTATATCCAGGGCACGATGAACGTATTCGATATACCCAGAGAAAATACAATTGCCGTATTGGGTAACAAAGGAGAAGACATTTCAATTCTCGAGTTGCAGGACTATCATACCATTATTCATCAAATCCAGCAATTAGCCAACAACTTCGATATTATATTCATTGAAGGATCTTCACTTGAGCATTCACACAACGCTAAAGAGTGGAGCATGTTTGCTAGAAAAATTTTGCCTGTTTTTGAAAATGGCAAGGCGCTTTCAGATGATGACAAACATGCTATTGACTACCTGAAAGAAATAAATGGTAAAATGACCGGCTGGGTTTACAACAAAACGCTCAGCACGAGAGAAAAGAAAAGTTTTCTGAAGAAACTGCTGAATGGATAACCCATAAACAGCGCATAATGGACTACTTCTTGATCTTACTTCAGCTACTAATCGGATATCACCTGATATTTCCCTTACTGATTTATGTTTACTACAAGCTTAAGGCAAAGAACAAGTATAGTAAAGTCGGCTCAGCTAACCATGCCCCTGCAGATTTTGGTGTAATAGTTACTGCCTATCAGTACACTGAATCATTGCCCGCAGTTGTTGGTGCATTACTAAAACAAGATTACGCGGACTACCTGATCTATGTTGTAGCAGACAACTGCGATACATCAAATCTGAACTTTACTGATGCAAGGGTAATTTTATTACAACCACCTACTGTTATTGCCAGCAATACAGGTTCTCATTTCTACGCAATTGATCATTTTAAGCGACCACATAACTATATCGTTATTATGGATAGCGATAATATTGCTGAGCCCGGTTTACTATCAGCACTTAATCGCTATGTCGTGGCAGGCCATACAGCTATACAAGGGCTCAGAAAAGCCAAAAACAAGGATACACAAATTGCCAAACTTGATGCAGCGAGAGATTTGTACTACCATTTCTTTGATGGCCATGTATTATTCAGCATAGGTGCATCCGCTACGCTATCCGGTTCTGGTATGACATTCCAAACCGAATTATACAAAGCCTGCTTAGCGCATTTAAATATACAAGGTGCAGGTTTTGATAAGGTTTTGCAAGCTGAGATTGTCAAAAGAGATGTTCGCATTGCTTTTGCAGAAGACGCGATAGTATATGATGAAAAAACATCCAAAAGTGATCAATTGGTTAAACAAAGAGCACGTTGGATCAATACTTGGTTCCGCTATTTCAAATTCGGTTTTAACTTATTGGGTAAAGGAATCACCAATGCATCTTTTAACCAGACCATCTTTGGTCTCGTATTATTGAGACCACCCCTGTTTATTTTTCTTGTACTCTCAGGAATTTGCATGATGCTGAACTTGTTTTTCAATCTCACTGGATTCTTCCTATGGATAATTGGCTTCGGGTGCTTTTTCCTCAGTTTCTATATTGCCTTAAGAGAGAGTAAAGCAGATAAAAGTATTTACAAGGCCTTGTTGCATGCACCGGTTTTTATTTTTTACCAGATATTGGCATTGATGCATATCAGAAGAGCGAATAAACTATCTGTAGCCACTCAACACTATCACAACAATGACAGCAATCTGCCTGAATAAGTATAAATAATTATCATACATGCTAAAAAACTGGACTCAAATATTTCTTCAAAAAATACTTGGCTTTCAGAATTACCTATTCATGTTTGCGGCTTTCAGCATTTATCGAATCCGGAAAACCAGGTATGATGAGGAATTCCTGCATTTTGTCAATATGATACCTGACGATGGTTTGGTTCTAGATATTGGCGCCAATATTGGCATCACAACTATTCCACTTTCAAAGAAATTACCGAATAGCCAAATAGCCGCTATTGAACCAATTCCGCATAATGTACGCACCCTCAAAAAGATTATTCGCTTTTTTGGCGCAACTAACGTAACCGTTTACCCGATAGCAGCAGGCGATCTCAATGGAAGAATCAATATGATTACACCAGTGATTGACCATGTAAAGAAACAGGGATTGAGCCATGTGATAGGTGCCGTTCCAAAAGAACTAACCCCAAAAGAAGGAGAACAGTTTTCAGTGCCGGTTATGCGCTTAGACGATATCAAAGATTTTCACCAATATGAGAAAATTAATGCCATCAAGATTGATGTAGAGCAATTTGAGTATGCTGTTATTTCCGGTGGCTTACAAATCATTAACCGCTTCAGGCCTATCATCTATTGCGAGCTTTGGGACACCCCTCAGCGAAAAATCTTCCTTGATTTTATGGAAGGCATTGGCTACGATATCCAGGTTTATGAAAATGGTCAGCTCGTTACATATGACCAAAGAGCTGTGCTAAACTTTTTCCTGATACCTAAATAATCAATTATGGAGAAAATAACCGTTGCATCTTTGGAAAGTGAGCGTGATAGTGAGTTTGATCAGCAGAAGTTTCAAGAAGGCAGAAAAAATGCTGCACTAATACTTGCTTTCGCCAGTGTTTTCATTTTCTTTTTCAAACTTTTATTCTTTTAGTGAGCGGCTTTAAAATACATATCCCCCCAACGGAAGATAATTCCACGAGCAGTATTGATCGTGCCAGAGCTGCGCATGGCTTTGAATTATCTGGCAAGGGTTTTACAATAGCGTTGCTCAGTGTACTTCTGCTTGTTGCATTAGGGGTATCTTATGGTATTGCTAAGTATGGGATGCTGCCTGGCTTAGCCGTGATTGGCTTAATCTTTGGCATTCTGGTACTCTACATTCTGCTTACCTATCAAAAAGCTGGTATTGTTCTGCTAATGACTGCAGCATACTTCATCATGTTAGTCATTAATGTGGCAAATGTTGATTTTCCATTAGGTACAACCATGGATGCTTTGGTAGGTATCTTATTGCTTGCGTTTATACTTCGCCAGAAGTTTCAGCGCAACTGGCAGATGCTGAGAAACCCGATCAGTGTCATGATCCTCATCTGGATTGCCTATAACCTCCTTCAAGTGCTAAACCCTGATGCAGCATCCAGAATGTCCTGGATATACACAGTAAGATCTGTAGCACTTTTCATGCTCACCTATTTTTTGTTCATGTATAAAATCAGAACAATCGGGTTTATAAAGTTCATTCTAAAACTATGGCTTGCCTTATGCCTTTTTGCAGCGCTATGGGCATTCAAACAAGAGTACATTGGTTTAGCAGGATTTGAGTTCAGGTCGCTTACCTCTAACCCTATGAACATTGATTTATTCTTTATTGATGGTCGTTGGAGAAAATTCTCCATCTTCCCCGATCCGGTTACATTCTCCTACAATATGGTAGCAGGCGCTTTGCTCTGTATTGGATTAATTATGGGACCACTCTCCAAGACTAAGAAATATATATTGAGTGTAATGGCTTTTATTTTTTTGTGGGCGATGTTGTTCTCAGGCACCCGAGGGGCTTATGTTTTAGTTCCTGCCGGTGTTTTCATGTTGATTGTATTAAACTTTAACAGGAATATGCTCCTGCTGGCTGTTGCTGGAGCTATTGGTTTTGGCGCATTGATTGTGATACCAACTGAGAACAAACTCATCAAAAGATTTCAAACCGCATTTAAACCTGCAGATGATCCCTCTTTCAACGTAAGAGCATCTAACCAGAAAAAGATACAACCATACATATTATCTCACCCTATGGGTGGGGGACTCGGCGCTACAGGTGTTTGGGGACAACGTTTTGCACCAGAATCCATGCTGGCGAAATTTCCTCCAGACAGTGGTTATGTAAGGGTAGCTGTAGAATTGGGATGGATCGGACTATTACTATTCTGCATACTCATGTTCACCATACTTCGATCAGGTATTCTGAATTATTTCAGCATCAAAGATCCCATGCTGAAAAGTATTTGTCTTGCCATGCTGCTTATTGCTTTTGCAATTAATATCGGCAACTATCCGCAAGAGGCACTGGTTCAGTTTCCAATGAACATATATTTCTACCTTGTAGCGGCGCTTATCAATATTACCAAACAATTGGATGATGCACAATCAGCATCATCACTTCACACTGATCGGACTCATGCTTCGTAATGAACATATCATCATATTGGGCCTACCCCGCTTTGATGGACCATATGAGTCTACCAATATCACGATTGCCCGTGAGCTCTCGAAAGAAAACGATGTTTATTATATTGATAATCCCATAACCTGGAAGGACTATTTGCTGTTAAAAGATAGTGCTGACATTACTAAGCGAAAGCCCTTTTTTCATGCAAAAAGCAACGGCATCATACAGCAGGAGGGCAGACTCAGATTTGTTATTACCCCACCGGTTCTATCCCTGAATTTTTTACCGGAAGGTTGGCTGTACAGAAAGCTATTGGCTTACAATGAAAACATCATACGCAAACGCATACAGCAATTGTTAATCAGCCAGGGTATTGAATCATTTATTTTTATCAATTCCTACAATTTCCATTTCCCTAATGTGGTAAAAGGGCTAGCGGCAAAATGTAGTATTTACCACTGCGTTGACCCCATCATCAGGCCCTATGATAGGAAGCATGGACTAATTTCCGAAACACAGCTGATTCATAACAGTGATCTTGTTTTTTGTACCAGTAAAGCTTTACAGGAAGAAAAGTCACAACTGCATGATCATTGTTTTTTTGTACCTAATGCCGCTGACATTGATCATAGCAGCAAAGCCCTTGACCCGAGTTTGCGCATCGACCCAATGCTGGACAATATCAAAAGACCGATCATTGGCTATCTGGGCAATATTGAGCGTCGAATAGATTATGATCTGGTAAAAACATTAACTGGTATGCATCCTGATAAACAGTTTGTTTTTACAGGGCCTATTGAAAAGGAATTTGTACCAGATTGGTTTTTCCATACCCCGAATATTCACCTCACCGGCAGAATTGACTACGATCGATTGCCTGCTCTATTGAAAGGCTTTGATGTTGCGATACTACCCTTCAAGAAGGATGCTGTAAGCAGAACTATTTTTCCACTAAAGCTCTTTGAATATTTAGGTGCAGGCAAACCAACGATAGCCACTGATTTCAATCCAGATCTGGCCGGGTTTACAGCAGACACAACTGCCTACTGTGCCGATGCTGTATCATTCAGCAATGCCTTAGAAGCAGCATTACAGGAAAATAATTCTGCACTTATCGAAAAAAGAGTGGCAGTTGCAAAACAGAATACATGGGAAAAACGTGCTGCTGAAATAAGCAATACCATAGGCCATTACCTTTACAATCAGAAACCATAAACATGTATACGCAAGATCCCATCACCATCGTATTGGTAAATGATGAGCACTTCATGCCTATGGCAGCTGCATTGTTGAAGTCCATACAAGTAAACCATCATACAGGTGAACCCATTGAAGTATACATGGTATCCGATGGAATCAGTTCCGCTTCCAAGAAGAAACTTGAGAAAAGTATTATCTCAGATGGATTCAGCCTGTTCTGGAGAGATATCAGCGAAGCTATTCCACAAGATGTTAAACTTCCAATTGATAAGACCACTTTCCCAATTACCGTATACGCCCGCTATTTCATGGCACACTACTTACCAAAGGGTCGTAAAAGGGCTTTGTTCCTGGATACAGATATGATCGTACGCAAAGACATCAGCAGCTTATGGCATACCGATCTTGGCGATAATATCGCTGCTGCAGTTCAGGATCCTAGGATTGTAAGTTTTGATAATGATTGGGGAGGTGTTAAGAATTATCAGGAATTGGGAATAGATGGCAAATCACCCTACTTCAATGCAGGCCTCTATTTGGTTGATCTGGTAAAATGGGAAGCAGAAAAAATTGGTCGTCAAGTGCTCACTTGTGTACATGAAAACATCAAGTACGCTAATTATCCCGACCAATATGCTGCGAATATTGTGCTAAGAGGCAGGTGGTACCATTTAGACAGCGGCTGGAATCATTTTGCCTCTGAAGAAAACCCTGACCCGGAGTTGATCCATTTTATTTCAAGAAAACCGATGTATACCAGCTATGAGTATAGCAAAGTGTATCAGGAAGAATTTTTTAAATACCTGAGGATGACTGAATGGCGAAACTTCAAACCAATTGGTGAGTCTGCCAGATATATTCAGAAAATTCGAAAAGTTTTAGACAAGATCAAGGCAATGTTCAGCTGATTAGAGATCAGCATCTTTTCTGTATTTACCTGTTACATATTCGCCAAGATTTCTACCATGGATCAATAATCGATTCCAGAAGGCGGGCCACACACCACCATCTGCTTCCAACTTTCTGGGTGAGGTATACACCACCGCCTTACTGCTTGCCACCATCTGTAACCGACCTTTTGTTTTCAAGTTTAAGGCCATCTGACCATCTTCGGCCACCAGGGTAAAATCTTTACTGTTAGGGTCATTATTGAATTTACGAACTGCACGCACTTTGAATCCTCCAGTTGCTCTGCCAACTGCAGTTACAAACCCCATATTAAAGCCAAGCATATTTAAGTGCTCTCTGTTTTTCTTTCTGATACGCACGAGTAAGCCTGTAACCGCCTCATAGATCCATAAGCTCCAGCGTCCTGTGCCAGGCGGTGGCATAAAAGCATATCTGCCATAAACACCTGTAATCTCCGTATTGTCTTTCATCGGCGCTACCATCAATCTTATCCAATCAGGAGGATAAAGCGTATCTGAATCAGCGCAGAGATGATACTTCCCTTTTGCAACGGCCAGCCCCATTTCACGTGCATACATAATTCCCTGTTCCGGCTGAAAGCAAGACTGCACACCCAATTCCTCCAGAAGCTGGGCTGTTTGATCGGAGGAATTATTATTGATGATCACAATTTCAACGGGATCATCAGTCTTATTCACAGAAAGCGAAGAGAGTGTTCTGAAGATATTATCCTGCTCATTCCAGGCAGGTATCATCACTGAAATCAACGGCTCAGGGTGATTAAATCGGCTGAGTGCCGATTTTAATGCCGCCTTCTCCTCTAAACTCAGGTTAGCGTAGGTTTTACCGGGAAATAAATGAGGATGTATCCAGGAAGGCAGACTAAAAAAAGACATGGTTAATAAGTTGAAAACAGATATTTAAAGCTACAGGATTGATTCCGATTTTTTATCATTTACTTTGATGGAAAGCTAGCGCTACCAAGACCTTATGTGGCAGAAACTGCTGAACCTGATTCGCAACAAACACTTCCTATCATTGGCCAGCAATGGTATTATGGCAGTATTGGCTGTACTCACAGTTGCCATACTGTACCGCTATATGAAACCCGAAGAAATTGGGGTTTGGTTTTTCTTCATGTCTGTCTTTATTCTTCTTGACACTTTCAGAACAGGGTTTCTCCAAACTGCATTAATCAAATTCTATGCAGGTGCCAGTAAGGAACGTGCAATAAATGTAGTAGGCAGCACCTGGTATTTAGGCCTCATCGTAACAGGTATCTCTTTTGTAGTAACCATTCCAGCTTTGTTTGCACTTCCTTACATAACAGATGCAGGCACCAAAGTGGTGATACAATGGTTTTCACTTACTTTCTTCGTAACACTTCCACTCGTTATTGCACATTGGGTATTACAGGCAGAACAAAAATTTGATGGAATCTTGTATTTGCGCGTGATTAATCAGGGCTCGTTTCTGGTGTATATTCTTGTATTAATTGTACTGGACAAAATGACCATTCAAAATCTGATGATGGTTAATGTGCTCGGGGTAGTTACCACAGTACTCTATATCGTGTATAAAAAATGGCTATACCTAAATACGCTTAAACAAAGAACAAAAGATTGTATTCAGGAAATCTTTCACTTTGGCAAGTATAGTGTAGGTACCACCATAAGTGCCAACCTCCTAAGAAGTTCAGATACTTTTATCATCAACTATTTATTAGGACCAGCAGCTGTTGCGGTATACAATATCCCACAACGTTTGATGGAGATAATCGAAATCCCTTTACGTAGTTTTATAGCAACAGGTATGCCTGCTTTATCTGCTGCATATAATGAAAACAATCAGCCAGAAGTAGCCAAGCTCTTAAAAAAATATGCGGGCATATTGACGGTGATACTGATTCCCGTTGCCGCGGTGGCTTTAGGATTAGCAGATATCGGCGTTCGCTTACTTGGTGGTGAGCAATACGTAAACTCAGAAGCCGCGAATCTATTTCGCATCTTCATGATCTTTGCCATCTTCTTCCCTATTGATCGATTCATGGGTATCACACTGGATGTAATTCATCAGCCACGACTGAATTTTATTAAAGTGGTAATTATGCTGGTTATAAATGTCATTGGTGATTTTGCAGGTATCTACTTGCTGCAGAATCTTTACGGTGTCGCATTGGCCAGCATACCTACTTTCTTGTTTGGCGTTTTATTTGGCTATATCTGCGTGAAGAAATATATACGCTTACACTTTTTTGATTTCTTCACCACAGGTTATCGGGAAATTTATACATGGATTCAAAACAGAAGAAAATGAGTCCACTAGTATCCATCATCACCGTTAACTATAATAACAAAGCTGTTACAGAAGCATTGATTGCTTCCATTCATCGCACCAATGATTATCCCAATATTGAAATCATCGTTGTGGATAATGGCAGCAGGGAAAATCCTGTGCCGCAATGGCAGGATGCATATACAGATATTCAGTTCATTTGGTCAGAACAAAACCTAGGCTTTGCGGGTGGCAACAATCTGGGTATTCGCGCAGCGAAAGGTGATTATTGGTTTCTGGTGAATAATGATACCGAGTTTACACTCGGATTAATACAAACATTGATTGATCAATTGGAAGCAGATCAAAGCATAGGTATCTGTTCACCAAAGATTCGCTATTACGACCAACCAGACACCTTACAGTATGCAGGATTCACTGCAATGAATTATCGTACTGCGAGAAATAAATGTGTTGGAGAGTTTGAAAAAGACCTCGGCCAGTACGATCACCTAACTGGACAGACCGCATTTATTCATGGCGCAGCCATGATGGTACGCGCCAATGCTGCAGCAAAAGCCGGCTTGATGGCGGAAAACTATTTTCTGTACTACGAGGAAATAGATTGGTGCGAACAATTCAGAAAAGCAGGTTATACCATTGGCCTGAATATGCAAGCACTGATCTATCACAAGGAATCTATGTCGGTAGGCAAGAACAGTGCACTAAAAGTGTTTTTTATGAATAGGAACAGATTACTATTCATTCGCAAAAACACACCAATGAGCAACTATCTCTTGTTCCTTGTTTATTTCTTACTATTGGTAACGCCGCGTAACATGCTTCAATACATTAAGGAAGGCAATCCACGCTATTGCTTAGTACTGCTGCGTGCCATCTGGTGGAACTACGTTCATTCTGTTCACAGCACACAATTGGGTTATCGTTTATGACAACACTATTCTGGATAGCTGTAGGTATTGTGTTTTACACCTTTCTGGGGTATGGCATCGTTTTGTTTTTCTTACAGAAGATCAAATCTGTTATCAGCAAGGCAACTGATCAGCCACAAGCGCCCGCTGAATGGCCACCCATCACCTTGATTGTTGCTGCTTACAATGAAGCCTATATTCTGGAAGAGAAAATTGCCAATACCCTATCACTCGACTATCCGGAAGATAAATTTCATTGCATTTTCGTTACGGATGGTTCAACAGACAATTCTCCAGCAATCATCCAACAGTACCCTCGCATACAATTAATGCACGAGGCAGAAAGAAGGGGCAAGATTGCAGCTGTTGACCGTGCCATTGAGCGAGCAAACACCGATATCCTCATTTTCACCGATGCCAACACATTATTGAATAAGCAAGCACTGAAAAACATCTGTAAACATTATACCAATCCCAAGACAGGTGCGGTTGCAGGTGAAAAGCGTGTGAAGATTGAAGAAACTGCTGATGCAACAGCTGGAGAAGGTATTTATTGGAAATATGAATCCACTTTGAAAAAATGGGACGCTCGTTTGTATTCAGCAGTTGGTGCCGCGGGTGAATTGTTCAGCATTCGCAAATCATTGTATCAAGCTGTTGAGCCAGACACTTTGCTGGATGATTTCATGATCTCTATGCGTATTGCGATGAAGGGCTACCGCATTGCTTATGCACCTGATGCTTATGCAACAGAAGCTGCATCAGAAAACACCAAAGAAGAGTGGAAACGTAAAGTGCGTATATCTGCAGGGGGTATTCAGTCATTTGTACGACTTTGGTCTTTACTCATCCCTTATCCCAATCCGCTCTTCAGCTTTATGTATCTCTCGCATCGTGTGTTGCGCTGGACCATCACGCCTTACTGTTTATTGCTGGCTTTTATAAGTAATGGCTGGTTGGTAGCAGCTGGTGATGCACATTGGTTTTACAGTTTAGCGCTACTTGCGCAAATAGGCTTTTACGGATTAGCCATGATTGGTTGGTGGCAATCTACCAGAGAGATGAAAAGTAAAATTTTCTTTGTGCCCTATTATTTCTGTTTCATGAATGCAGCAGTAGTGGCAGGCCTTTTCCGTTATCTAGGCAGAAAACAATCTGTGATTTGGGAAAAAGCCCGCCGCAAATAGTTATTGTTGCCAATTGATTTTTCGGGTCTCTACCTGTGCTGAGCTCGTACCCACCATTACATGAAATTCACCAGGCTCCCAGATATGCTGTAATGTCTGATTGTAAAAACGCAAATCATCTGTCTTGACCTTAAACACAAGCTCCTTGGTTTCGCCTGCTTTGAGGAAAATCTTCTGAAAACCTTTTAACTCTTTCACTGGTCGTACAACTGAAGCCGTTACATCACGCAAATACAATTGCACCACTTCTTCTCCATCATACTTACCCGCATTGCGCACACGCACTTTCACAGTTAAGGTTTGATTTCCCTTTAGCACCGTATCACTCAACTGCATAGGTGCATATTGAAATTGGGTATAACTCAATCCATAACCAAAAGGATATTTGGGCGAATTAGGCAGATCAATATAGGCCGACACATAAAACAGATTGTTTTCATCTTTTGCGGGTCTGCCTGTATTGTAGTAATTATAATAGATGGGTATTTGTCCCTCTGATCTAGGAAAGGTCATGGGTAGTTTGCCGCTGGGATTGTATTGACCGAATAACACATCCCCAATGGCATCTCCCGCCTGCGTGCCCAACCACCAAGTATAGACAATGGCCGGAACATGATCAGCAGCCCAGTTAAAGATCAAGGGCCTGCCTGCATTCATGAGTAATACTACTGGTTTGCCTGTTGCATGAATGGCTTTGATCAAAGCCTCCTGTACACCGGGTAATTGAATACTGCTTCTGCTCTTGGCTTCACCGCTCATGTCTCTGGCTTCGCCCATACTCATGATCACCAGATCTGCATCTTTCGCTGCTGCAATAGCAGCAGCAAAGCCAGCGCTATCTGCATCATTGATATTACATCCTTTTGCATAATGCACAATCGCATCTTTAGGCAATCTGCGTACAATGCCGTCGTACTGTGTGACAATAGTAGTTGAATCATCCGGCCATTCATAACTCCAGAAACCCAAATTATCGCGTACAGCTTTCATGAATGGACCAATGAGTGCAACCTTCTTCATCGATGCCTGTATGGGCAATAGTGCTTGCTCATTCTTTAGTAAGACAATGGATTTGCGAGCCATATCCAAAGCAGCGGCTTTGTGCGCAGGATCATTCCAAACTTTACGCTCCCGATCGGCATTGCTAAATCTGAATGGATCATCAAATAAACCCATTTCAAATTTCTTAGCAAGGATTCTTCGCACTGCGTCATCCACCAATGCGATAGACACTTGTTTTTGCTTTACCAACTCAGCCAGATGCTGGATATAGCTTCTACTCTCCATATCCATATCACTACCTGCAGTAATGGCTGCTTTTGCGGCTTCGCGATTGTCTTGCACATAACCATGTGCAATCATTTCACCCACACTACCCCAATCGCTTACCACAAACCCTTTGAACTTCCATTGCTCCTTCAATAAAGTACGTTGCAAATAGCGATTGCCCGTAGCAGGCACACCATTCAAATCATTGAATGAATTCATGAATGTTGCCACGCCTGCATCCAAAGCTGCTTTGAAGGGTGGCAGATACACTTCATGCAGCAAACGCTCACTCATGTCCACACTATTGTAGTCGCGACCGCCAACAGCAGCGCCATAAGCAGCAAAATGTTTGGCGCAAGCCATGACTGCATCCAGCGAACCCAATCCATTTCCTTGAAAACCTTTCACACGTGCTTTTGCAATAGCCGAACCGAGAAAAGGATCTTCACCCGCACCTTCCATCACCCTGCCCCAACGCGGGTCACGAGCAATGTCTACCATGGGCGCGAATGTCCAGTGTATGCCACTTGCCGTAGCTTCTTTTGCAGCAGTACGTGCACTGCGTTCAATAGCGGGCAAATCCCAACTCGCAGCTTCTGCCAAAGGAATGGGGAATGTTGTTTTCAATCCATGAATCACATCCTGCCCGAATAACAAAGGAATTTTCAACCGCGATTGCATGGCCAACTCTTGCAACGTACGCGTATGTTCCACACCAACAATGTTCAGCATGGAACCCAATTGCCCTTTTTTTATTTGCGATTGCTTATCGCCATCCTTTGTGATAGGACCGGTATGACTCCAATCGCCACTATACTGATTCAGCTGACCAATCTTCTCTTCGAGTGTCATCAGTTGTAATACTGAATCTACTTTTTGTGCGATTGTCTTGGATTTCTGTGCAGAAACGCAAACAACCTGTGTCGCGGCCAAAATGACCAGACACAGGTTGCGGAAATGATTTTTATGCATAGCCATTATTTATCCCAGTAGATGGATGCTTTTTGTACATCGCGTGAGTTACCACCCACCATGATGTGAAACTCACCAGCTTCCCAATCATACTTCAGATCGTAATTATAGAATTTCAGATCCTCGGGGGTGATGGTAAAGCTTACTTGCTTGGTTTCGCCGGGCTGCAGACTTATCTTCTGGAAACCCTTCAGTTCTTTTACTGGTCGGGTTACGCTACCTACCACATCCCGGATATACAATTGCACTACTTCTTTACCGGCAGTCTTACCTGTATTTGTAACAGCAACAGTTGCTGTAATCTTTTGATTACCCTTGGCCTTATTGTTGCTCAACACAACATTGCCATAGCTAAAGCTGGTATAACTCAATCCATAACCAAAAGGATACAAAGGATCATTGCTTACGTCCAGATAATTACTGCGAAATTTTTGGAACCATTTGCCTTCTCCAAGTGGGCGACCAGTGTTCTTATGATTATAAAACAAAGGCACTTGTCCGATATTCTGCGGCCAGGTAGCACTGAGTTTACCACTGGGGTTTACATCGCCAAACAGAACATCCGCAATCGCATAACCTGCTTCGCTGCCCGGGAACCATACATTCAGAATTGCTGGGTATTCTTTTGCTTCTTCTGTAATCACCATGGAGCGACCAGCAAACAAAACGATCACCACAGGTTTACCGGTTGCTTTCAAGGCCTTAAGTAAATCTTTCTGTGCTTGAGGAATATCAATACTACTTCTACTGCTAGATTCACCACTCATTTCTGCACTTTCGCCAACAGCTGCTACAATTACATCAGCATCTTTGGCAGCAGCCACCGCTTCAGCGATGATTTGCTCCACTGGACGCTCATCACGCTTTAGGTTTTTACCAAACATGGTGGCATCTGCTTCAAACTTGGCATTATAATCCAGATTACTGCCTTTTGCATAAACGATTTGTGTATTGCTGCCTGCAACCGCTTTCAATCCTTCTAACAGTGAAATAGCTTTACCAAACTCTGCAGCAACACTCCAAGTGCCTGGCATGTTCTCGCGACTATCCGCTAATGGGCCAACCAATGCAATTTTACCACCGCGCTTCAAAGGCAGGATATTGCCTTCGTTTTTCAACAACACAAAACTCTGCGCGGCAATCTCACGTGCTTCTTTACGGTGTGCATCTGTATACACTTCTGTTGCAGCACGCTTAACATCGCAATAGCGATAAGGATCTTCAAACAAACCCAGTTTGTATTTCGCTTCCAGAATTCTTCTGCAAGCTGCATCAATCAATTGCTGGGAAACCTTACCTTCTTTGAGTGATGCTTTTAAGGTTGTCAGAAATCCTTCACCCACCATATCCATATCAATACCTGCATCCAATGCACGGGCAGAAACTGTTTTCAAGTCGCCGATACCATGGTCTACCATTTCATTGATGCCGGTATAATCAGTTACCAGAAAACCTTTGAAACCCCACTGCTTTCTAAGTACGTCTGTCAATAACCACTTATTCCCTGTTGCAGGTACACCATCAATTTCATTGAAAGAAGCCATCACACTGCCCACACCTGCATCTACTGCCGCTTTGTATGGAGGGAAATGTTCATTATACATTCTGATGCGACTCATGTCAGTGGTATTGTAATCGCGGCCGGCTTCAGCAGCACCATACAACGCATAGTGCTTCACACAAGCCATGATGGTATTGTTCTTAGACAGATCGCTACCCTGATAACCTTTTACCATGGCTTTGGCTATCTGGGCACCTAGATAAGCATCTTCACCACTACCTTCTGCCATACGACCCCAACGCGGATCGCGGGCGATGTCTACCATTGGTGAGAAAGTCCAGTTAATACCATCTGCACTGGCTTCAATAGCTGCAATGCGCGCACTACGCTCAACCAATTGCATATCCCATGTGCTGGATAAACCCAAGGGAATGGGGAATACTGTACGATAACCGTGAATCACATCCATACCAAAAATGAGTGGAATCTTGAGGCGGCTCTTCGTAACAGCTAACTGCTGTACTTCTTTGATCTTCTCGACAGATTTGATATTGAACAAACCGCCCACTTTGCCTTCGGCAATTTTTTGCGCGATACCTGAATTAGATGCTTGTCCGGTTACAATATCACCGGCTCCCGGCAGGTTTAACTGACCCAGCTTTTCATCCAGTGTCATTTGCTTCATCAGGTTATCTATGAAGCTTTTCATTTTCGCGTCCTGTGCCTGCAACTGAACGACCATCAGTATGCAGCAGGCAAAAAATAGTTTTTTCATCAACGATTGCATGTTCTCGGTTTTATTGTAAAAGATATGGTTCCATTACTTGTTTCCAAATAGCATAGCCTTTGGCATTCATGTGCAAGTTATCTGCCTTAAAGATATCTGTCATCACATTGCCATCAGGTTGCAACATGGGCTTATATACATCAATATAAGCTGTACGCTTTTGTGCTGCGAGAAAGTCCTTAATCGCTGCATTAGCAGCAACATATTTAGTCAAAAATTTCTGACGAGACGGACTTGGCTTCATGGAAACAAAAGCTACGGGCACACGTTTATACTTAGCACGAATCATCCCAAATAAGGTCTTAAACCGCTCCACAACAGTAGGCACAGAAACCGTATCGCTTGCGGCAAAATCATTCTCACCACAGTAAATAATGATTTGCTTTGGGCGATACTTGAATATCACATCATCGGCATAACGAATCACATCAGGTAGAGAAGAACCTCCAAAACCCCGATTGATCATTTTTCTGCCGGGGAAATAATCCTGCCAATTATCCCAGAGCCTGAAAGAAGAGCTACCTACTAAGAGAATCGCTTTTTTAGGCGGCATGGTGATACTATCCTGCTTTCGAAAAGCAGCAATCTCGTTTGCAAAAGGTTGCGCAAAAACGAGTTGGGCAGAAAATAGTGTTACAATCAAGAAAAAGAAACGACGCATATCAATCTACTTTTACAGGTTTGGTTCTTACAGAAACTCCATTCTCATTTACTGCTTCAATGGAATAATAATAAGTGCTATTTGCATCCATTGCTTTCATCCAATATTCATTATTGCTATGTACCATAATGCTGGTATACAGTTTATCAGGATGGGTGCCATAATAGATATTATAAGCAAAAGCATTGTCCACAGGTTTCCATTTAATAAACGCACTACGCTTATCCTTCTCTGTGCGCAACACAATAAATCCTTTCACTTCATCCGGCTTAGCTCCATTACCATTACCAAACACACGCAAACCGCTGATGGCAAATTTACCGGTTGGCATGGCGATATTCTCCAGTTTAATAAATCTTGTTTGCACAGCTTGCGGCAGTTCTACATAATCATGCGGAATATCTTTTTCATTATTGCTTTTATCGATCAGTAACTGCCATTTCTTTCCATCTGTTGAATGCCATAGCTTATATCGATGCGCTTGATTGGGAATTTTACCCAACCGATCTGTAGCTACATCCTGATCAGCATAATTAATTTGTATCGCGTTAACGGTGCTGATATTACCCAAATCGGTTTGAATATATTCACCCGCATTGCCTGTTGCAGCACTCCAGTAGGTTTTGATCAGTTCATCTACGGCATTATTGGGCAAGTAACCACCAAGTGTGGATGATACCTGAACAGGTTTGTTGTAGTTGAGCAGCATCCAGCCTGTGAAATAAGGCGATTTTCCATCCTTTCCATAACCATCTGCAATGTCTTTAGAAGGAATATAATGCGGATAGTCACCAAATGTCGTATTACAATACATCATATCATCTGCATCAAAACCGGTGGGCCAAACACCCAGTCTTCTTTCAAAAGTGTTTTTAACCGATACCACAGTAGTAGAGATGTGCCAGTACTTTCCAAAATTATCCTGAAAAGTAGCACCGTGACCGGCACCACGAACAAAGCCGCCCAACTTGATACTCAGCGGATCAGGCATGGCCCTAAATGGACCAAGCGGATTCTCGCCTACCAATAGCCCATCTGCATAGCCACTGAATTCTGTTCCCGGTGCACCATATTGCAGGTAGTATTTGTTTTTATACTTAGTCATATGGCTGCCTTCAATGAATGGATCAAGAAAGGTATTGTCCATATGCTCACCAAATCGCTGCCAACCAAAACGCCAAGGTTCGAGCAAATACATTTCTTTTCTTGTACCCATGGGCTGCATGGTTTTCCTATCTAGCTCCACACCATACATCGGAAACTTATTGCTGCTGCCGTTGTACATATAGAACCTACCATCCGTATCAGTAAAAAAGGAAGGATCCCAGCCACCAATATCGAATGAATCTACCAGAGGTTTCCACTCATTGGCTTTTGGATTTGTGCTCATCCAAATGGTAAAGTTTCGAGTATAAGTTGACCCAAACACAAGCATGGTATCGCCAATAATACCTACAGCCGGTGCACAGAGTTCATCATAGCCTGCATTCCAGGGACGCAAAAATCGTCTGCTATGGAAAGTCCAGTTCAACATATCTGCACTATGCCAATAGCCCCATTGATTGGTGCTGAAGAGATAGTAATCCCCTTTATAATTCACCACAACAGGATCAGCTGTAGCACGATGCCTGCCCCACTCACTAAAGTTGGGAATAGGCGTGTATCCGTAATCAATATTGATAGGATTACAATAGGTTTTCTGCTGTGCTTCTGCACCCATTGCCATACAACAAGCAAATACCAACAAGTACCACTTTTTCATTTTCTCCGTCTTTAGTTTACGCAAATGTGCATCTACGCTCCAAGTAGCTGCACCTTCAAAAAAATAGATCAAAGCCAATAACACAAATAAGAAAGGATGCTGGTCTTCATACCAAAATCTTCCTTTACCGATAAAGAAAGTGATATACAACATCGCTACAGCCATGCATACTGCTACGATTCGCGTACCAAACCCAATGGCCAAGAGTATGCCCGTTACAAACTCTAATCCTTTTCCTACATAGACAATTCGCTCAGGAGAGGAAAAATTCTGAAATGCTTCCCAATCGTAATAAGTACGCATGGTGGCTGCATCAAAAACTTCCATACCATGAAATGCCATGAGTAAGCCAGTTGCCATTCGCAGTATGGCTAATCCATACGGACTAATCGTATCCATCTGTATCCGCATATTATAATTCGTTTTGTTTGAGTGAACGAACAGCATGATCTACCGCGCGAGCTGTCAATGCCATGTAGAGAATACTGGGACTTTGATTACCCGTACTCGTCATGCAGGCACCATCTGTTACAAATACATTTTTGCAAGCATGCAACTGGTTCCATTCATTCAACAAAGATGTTTTTGGGTCTCTGCCCATACGCACACCACCCATTTCGTGAATATCCAGTCCCGGCGCTTGTTTACTATCATGCCAATGAATATCTGTTGCGCCGGCTGCTTCCATCATCAGCTTACCCTGCTCAAAAAAATCTTTCAGCATTTTCTCATCGTTCTCATCATACCCTACTGAGGTAATCAAGAGGGGAATACCATACTGATCCTGCTTTTCTTTACTCAGTCTTACGTGATTACTCTCCTTTGGAATAGTTTCTCCCTGCATATACATATACATACCCCATTTGCCGGGCTCAGACAAAGCATCCTTATACGCAGCACCAATACCATCCGGTACATTATAGGATTGATTTTCCCGATAAGCACCACTGAAGATCACATAACCACCCAGAAAATCCGTCTCTTGTTGTTTAAGGTTACGGAAATTGGGAATCACACATTCTGCAGGTTTACGCACTTTGTAATATTGGTCTGTAAATCCTTCGAAACTACCGCCCATGCTCCCACGATAATTATGGAAGCAGATATACTTACCCATCAAACCATTGTCATTACCCAATCCGTTAGGAAAACGATTCGATGTTGAGTTCAGTAAAATAAGGTTGGTGTTTAATGCAGAGGCATTGACGAAAATGATCTTTGCATAAAACTCCATTGCAGCCTTTGTCTCTGCATCAATCACACGCACACCAACAGCCCTACCTGCTGCTTCATCATAGATAATGGAATGCACCACACTATGCGGACGAACTGTTAGCAAACCCGTTCTCGCTGCCCATGGCAATGTGCTAGACACACTGCTGAAATACCCGCCGAAGGGACAACCACGCATGCAAAGATTTCTATTCTGGCATTGACCTCTACCCTGCTCCAAATGAACAGCAGTAGGCTCAGTCAGATGCGCCCACCTACCGGTGATATAATGACGATTGAATTGTTGCTTCAGCACATCGCGCATGTGCTGCTCAACACAATTGAGTTCATAGCCCGGCAGGAATTCACCATCGGGCATGGACTCAATATTTTCTTTGGTACCGCAAATGCCGACAAACTTTTCCGCATGTGCATACCATGGTGCAATATCCTTGTATCGTATGGGCCAATCAATGGCATAACCATAACGCTGTGGTGCAGAAAAATCCCAATCGCTCCAACGCTGACAAGAGCGCCCCCAGGTTAATGACTTGCCACCTACTTGATAGCCGCGTATCCAATCAAATGGTTTCTCTTGTATGTAAGGATGATCTGCATCCTTGATAAAAAAATGTGCCGTGTCTTCCGCAAAGCCTGCCGCTTTGGTGATGAGTGGATTTTCATCCACAAATGCTCGCGGCATCTGACCACGATGGGCAAACTCCCAAGTATTGCGTTGCATCGTAGGATAATCCTTATTGTGCTCCACATTTCTACCACGCTCTAATACTAAAGTGCGCAAACCTTTCTCACATAATTCCTTAGCAGCACAACCACCGCTGATACCACTACCAATAACGATTGCATCATAAGTATGTGTGGCTTTACCCTTTGTATTGATATGTGTGGTGCTGTCTGACATGCTATACCATGGGCCAGGTAAACTTGCTGCTTAATGCAATACGCTTTCCTGTTTCTTGTGATTTTCTTGCTGCTTCAATAATTTCCAATACATGCAAAGCATGTTCTGCTGCAATTCTTGGTTCAGTTTTTTGCACCAATGATTCTGCCACTTTTGTGGCACCTTCCTGCCATTGATAGCCTTCTGCATTTTTTTGGTGCAATACTGGTGGCTCTGACCACGATGTATCCAAGTACACACCATTCGGTTCCCAATCGTAACCAATCAAGCGCATATTCCCATGCGTACCATAAATCTGAATAGAATGCAGGGTTTGATTAGTGGCTTCATGTCCATGTGGATCAAAATAATTGAAGCCGCACATCACATGACTGATCACTCCGTTGGCATGCGATAACAATACATGTGCATTGTCTTCAGCTACTACTGTAATCTTTCCCTTATCGTCTACCTGTCGCTCAGGTGTTACAATACTTGTCATAGCCATTACACTGGTAGCAGGACCCAATAATCCAGTAAGTGTAGCCATATTGTACACACCCAGATCAGGCATACTACCGCCGCCTTGTTCATAGAAAAAAGCACTCCAGGTGGGCCCGGTATGTCCGTACTGCCCATGTGCAGCTGAAACCTTACCTAATTTACCATCCTGAATCGCTTTACTCATGAAAACAAATTGCGGACTATTCACCACTGCGGGTGCACCCCAGATGCGTAAGTTTTTTTGTTTGGCCAATTCAAACAAAGCTTTTCCTTCAGTATAAGTATTGGCCATGGGCTTTTCACTCCACACATGTTTGCCAGCAAGTAAAGCTTGCTTATTCAAAGCACCATGTGCTTGCATATCCGTAAGCGTAACGAGCATATCAAAGGGCACCCCTTTCAGCATCGCATCTATGCTTGCATACGTAGCAGCACCTACATTGTATTGCTTGTTCTGTGCAACAGCTCTTTCGTAACGAATGTCACAAAGACTTACGATTTTCACATGAGGTGAAGTTTGCAGATGCGGAATATAGCGATTGCTCACACTGCCACAACCAATGATGCCAACACGTAGCACTTGGTTGGATTCTCCAGCCCACGATTCCAGTGACTGTAATAAAACAGCGGCACCTGCCATGGCTGTTCTCTGTAAAAAATCGGCTCTGCTAATAGTTGTAGCCATACTCATCTATTTGAATTGAAGATGTGCCAGTACAGGCAAATGATCTGATGGGTATTTCAAATCATAGGAGTCCGTAATAGTGGCATATTTCAGTACTGTAGCGGGAAAAGCTCGGTGTAAGAAGATATGATCAATCTGGCCATTGGGTTTTTCCTTGAAGCGGAAAGCATTCCAAGTATCCGGATTACCGTAAGGCTGTGCACACAAATTTCTAGCGTGATCCATCACACTATTCAAGAACACCAATGGAGGGTCTTCAGGTCTTACATTCAAATCGCCCATCAAGACCAGCGGTATTTTCTTTTGCTGTTGCAAAGATTCAGCCAGTTGCCACAATTGCTTGGCAGATTCCAATCTTGCTTCCTTACCTACATGATCGAAATGGGTATTCATTACCCAGATCAGCTTTTTCGATTTTTTATGTTTGAACAAACCGTAAGTACAAATACGCTCTAATGCAGCATCCCATCCTTTCGAAGGCTTATCCGGTGTAGGCGATAACCAAACAGTTTTTTGTTGTAAACATTCATAGAGATCAGCTCTATATAAGAGTGCAGAGTATTCACCTTTTTGTTGACCATCATCTCTGCCCACACCAATCCATTTGAAATTGGGCAATGATTCCTGTAAATATTGTAATTGATGATGCAGCGCTTCCTGCACGCCTAAGAATTCCGGATCATGATAACTCACCAGTCCAGCCAAATGACCACGCCTAATCTCCCATTTGTTTTCACCATCGTTGGGTGAATCAAAACGGATATTGTAGCTCATCACCACAGTTTTCAACTGCGCTTGCACCAAGGAAGCAAACAAGACTGCCGTTACCAGTAAGAATTTTCTCATCGAGGATATTATTTAGTTGTAGTTGTTGGAAAAACAAAACCAAGTTTCTTTAATCCGTTTTGTACATCCGGAATCTGCATGAACAATTTCCAGATAAGTTGGGTACGATGGTTTTCAATCATCACTACAATAGGGCCTTGGTCAATCGCCAAATGTGATTTCGCATACCAGTTATGATGAATACTGAATCCATCCACAAAGCCATAAGGGCTCCATATCTTATTACCCAGCTCCTCATAAAAATAACGCATGGCTTGCATACTTTCCTTAGGCGTAAATGGTAGAGATGCAATGGCTGCTGTTGGTTGAATAACGCCCATATCTACTTCAGGGCAATGTGCCACATAACCTTTGTAGCTATCGCCGGCTGTAAGCCCCCAGCAGAACTCACTGTATCCTTTGTATTTTTTAGGATTCTCTATGCAATATGCACGATTGATCAGTGTATGCTTTCTGGCCTGCTCAAAATAGTCAATACCTAAGCTATCTTTTAAGCCGTTGGGATTGATACCCATGAATGTGTATTGCTCAAAGAAAAGCGGGCCGCCTTTATCAAAATTGCCCAGTGGCAAAGTATAGCCGTAGTAAGATTTTCCATTTTTAAAGCCACTACTACCGGCCCATGTGCCATCATAAACAGCTTTGCTAATGCCATGTCTGGGCGATGCCGCTGCCAGCACATAGGTGATCAAACATTCATTCCAACCCCAGATGGGAAAATTCATATCGAAGCCGTTGTTAGGACTCCAGTGCCAGTACAATTTATTTTCGCCATTGGTATGCCAGTTCCAATTGGCTGCACCCCACATCTGATCCACTCTTTTGCGTAAGTATTTTTCAATGCTATTGTCTTTGTTGAAATATTCTTTCGCACAGAGAAAGCCCATAAGTAGATAAGATGTTTCCACCAAGTCAGCACCGTCATCCAAACGATCGAATGGAATGGCTTTGCCTGTTTTACCATCCATGAAATGTGGGTAGATACCATGATACGCATCTGCACGAATGAGAAAATCAGCAATCTTGATCAGTCGTTTTACAGCAGTATCTCTGCCAATCCAGCCACGTTCTACCGCAACAATTGTACTTAGTATACCAAATCCTGTTCCACCAATAGCACATGCTTCTTCGCCAAAAGTGGTTGTACTCAGATTAGGCTCATCCCAAGCTTCATTGATATAATCCCAGTAATAACGCGCTTTTACAGTATTGCTTCTTTCACGTGCCAATCCGCTAACAGGGTGCGCGTAATGCCAGAAAAAACGAAAGGTTTGTCTTTGCACGGTTTCCATCAATGCCTCATCACTCAAACCTTTTATCACACCAACTGGCGCGATACTATTTTTCTCTTTGCTATTTGGCTGCGCCGATGTTATCAGCACACAACAAGAAGCCAACAATACAGAGAACACTTGTTTCATGTACTTATTTTTTGATCCAAGGACTTTCAAAACCAAGTTTTGTTAACCCGTTTTGTATTTCCGGACAACTCATGAATAATTTCCACAACAAACCAGTACGATAGTTTTCAATCATCACAATGATTGGTCCCTGATCAATCGCCAGATGCGATGCAGCAACCCAGTTTTGTGATTCATTGTATGCATCCACAAAACCATAAGGCGACCACAACTGATTACCCTTGGTAAAATAGAAATGTTTTAAAGCCTGCATGCTGTACTCAGGCGTATATGGAAATGCGCTCAATGCAGCAGTTGGCGTAATGGTGCCATTGTCTTCTGTAGGCGAATGTGCAGCGTATCCATTGTAAGTATCACTAGCAGTTAACCCCCAGGCATTCACACCATAACCTTTGAAACCATTGGGGTTACGAATACAATGTTCTCTGTTGATGAGTGTATGATTCCTGTTCTGTTCCCAATAATCTGCGTAGCGATCTTTCAATCCGCGCGGATCCAGTCCCAGAAAAGAATAATGTGAAAAGAACAATGGCCCACCATAATCAAAACCCAATGGCAGCTTAATACCATAAAAGCTTTTGCCATTTTTAAAGAAATTACTTTCAGCCCAGCCGCGGTGATAAACCGCACTACTCACCGGATATTTTTCGCCACTTGCTGCCAACACATACATGATGAGGCATTCATTAAAGCCGCGCACCGGAAAATTCATAGCCCAGCCGTTATTGGGACTCCAATGCCAGTACAACACTTCTTGTCCCCCATTGGTGAACCAATTCCATTCAATATCATTCCACAACCAACCAATTCGGTTGCGCAATTCCCGTTCTGCTTGGTTGTTAGCGGTGAAATATTGTCTGGCACAAAGCAGGCCTTGAAATAAATAGCTTGTCTCTACCAAATCTGCACCGTCGTCTTTTCTGCTGAAAGGAATGGTTTTTCCAGTTGCACCATTCAGCCAATGCGGGAAAACACCATGATAGGCATCTGATTTCAATAAAAAGTTCACCATTTTCAGCAGATGCTTTGCTGCAGTATCTCTGCTGATCCATTTTCTTTCTACGGCTACAATAGTAGCCATGATGCCGAATCCTGTTCCACCGGTGGTTACTACTTCATCGCCATAACCAAAAGAAGTATTGCTTCGCTCTCTAGCCATACCGCTTACCGGATGCGCAAAATCCCAGAAATAGCGAAAGGTCTGCAACTGCACTGCATCCAGCAAAGCACTGTCTGACAAATTTTTCTGCAATGGCAATGGCGGTATGCCCTTCTGCTGTTGTGCTGCAACAGGCATCATGGCAACCATGCAGATCAGTATGAGTAGTTGTCGCATATCAAAGATTTGGACCTGTGAAACCCAATTTGCGCATACCTGCTTTTACTTCAGGTGCGCTCATGAATAAATTCCAGATCAGTTGAGATCGATGGTTTTCAATCATCACTACTATCGGACCCTGATCAATCGCCAGAAAAGAATCTGCGAACCATGGATTACCCAAGTGAAATGCATCTACAAAACCATAATCTTTCCAAATTTTATCACCCAGCTTGTAATAAAAGAAACGCAATGCAGCCATAGATGCATTTGGCGTAAATGGCATGGATGATAACGCCGCTGTTGGTGCGATGACACCCACATCATTGGTAGGTGAACTAGCTGTGTAAACACCTGGAATATCACTGGCGGTTAAACCCCAGCATTGATCACTGTAACCAACCTGGCTACGCGGATTGGCTTTGCAATATTCAAAATTGATCCGACTATGATTCACCACCTGATCCTGGTAATTGGCATAAGCATCAACTAAGCCAGTGGGATTGATACCTAAAAAACTATAATGACTAAAGAACAAAGGTCCGCCAAGATTAGGCCCTAATGGCAGTGTTATATTGTAGTAAGGATTGCCATTGCGCATAGTACCGTCTTTTGCCCAGCCTTGATCATAAACTGTTTTCGGGATGGTGTGCGTGGTGGAACTTGCTGCAAGCACATAAGTAATCAAGCATTCATTCCAGCCGCGAATGGGCAGATTCATATCCCAAGCAAAATTGGGGCTCCAATGCCAATACAATACCTGCTCATTATTTTTACGAAACCAACTCCACTCAACTGCATTGTAGATTGTATTGATATCATTCCGCAAATTGGTTTCAGCAGTACCAGCATCATTAAAATACTGACGCGCTGTAATCAAGCCCATCATGAGAAAACTTGTCTCTACCAAATCGGCTCCGTTATCTTTTGCACTGAAGGGCACAACCACTCCGGTTGTTCCATTCAACCAATGCGGAAAAGCTCCATGAAATTTCTGAGCAGTGTTTTTGAGAAAGCCTACCACAGTCTGCATTCTGGTGAGTGCTTGAGCACGTGTGATAAAACCCCGCTCTACTGCTGCAGGTATGGCCATGATACCAAAGCCCGAACCGCCGGTAGTTACTACATCACCGGAAGTGTTTCTTTCACGCGCCAAACCACTAACCGGATGTGCAAAATCCCAGAAATAACGAAAGGTTTGTCTTTGCACAAGCGTTAGCAATGCATCATCCGAAATACGTGCAAACTTATCTGTGGAATCTATTTGTGTATAGAGGTTGATGGTTGTGGGTGATGTTAATCTGCCTCCAGACTTTGATTGAAGTCCCGTACCGATAACCAATGAATAACGACTCAAGAAATCAAGCGCTGCAGAGGGTTGAACAATCAATACACTATCGCCGGAAGCATAGTCAACTGAATATGGCACGGTAACAGCGGAAGCTGTATTCAGCTTAATCGCACCATTCACGGTAGTACGATTGATGGGTGCCTGAAACCCCAAACGGATAACCGGATTGGGTTTCACATGCACATAGCTGGTTACACCCGTACTGCCATCAACAGACCATGATTGAATAGAGAAATTGACAGGCGTTACCGGTGTACTTGGTTGATCTGCCGGTTTTTTAGAACAAGCAGTCAGCAACAACAAAAAAATCCAACTCAGTTTACGCATGATGTGTATTAATAAACCAAGGTGTTAATAGAATGCGGCAATGCCATTGTCTTCGCAGCTTTACCATTTACCCAGAGGTAGTATTCTGTAGGCTTATTACTCTGATTCATCACAATCACAACAGTTGTACCATCAGGGTTTTTAAATGCAGTGGTCAATAACTGACTTCTGCTTGCAGCACTGATGATGCGCTTTGCACCCGGCTGAATGAACTTGGAAAAATGCCCGATATAATAATAAGCATTGGTGTAGATCAGCGAGCCTGTTCTTGTGTCGCCATGCACAGGTGCAAAACAGAAATTCTGTACGTGATTGGGACCACCCGTTTCATCCAGAATGATATTCCAATCGGTGAAGCCAGTCATGCCGTTATTGAAATCATTGATCATAGAACGACCGTATTCTTCGCCCAATACCCAAGCATTATAACGGGTAGAATCAAAACTCTCTGCACAGCCTTCTGTGAAGAAAATATTTTTATCTGGAAAAGCTTCCTGTACTCTTCTGATATTATCGTACATCGGTGTGCCACCACTCCAGTCCTCATACCAATGGAAGCCAATACCCCAGATATACTTTGCTGCTTCAGGATCTTTGAAATAAATCTGCGCACGCTGATACATCAGGTCGCGGTTATGATCCCACACAATGATTTTCTTATCCTTGAATCCTGATTTATGCATAACAGGACCCAGATGGTTTTTTAAGAAATCTCTTTCTTCTTCTGCTGTATAAATACAGCTTTCCCATTTCTGCGTAGCCATCGGCTCATTCTGAATAGAAATACCCCAAACAGGCACACCTTCTTTTTCATACGCCTGAATAAACTTCACATAATAGTTGGCCCAGCTATCGTAATAATCAGGTTTCAATTTGCCACCGCGCAGCATGTCATTGTTGCTCTTCATAAATGCAGGCGGACTCCAAGGACTTGCGAACAGTGTTAACTTACCACCCGCGGCTGCCATGGCCTTTTTGATAAAAGGGATTTTATATTTTTTATCATGTGCAACATCAAAACTGCTCAGCTCTTTATCGCCTTCTTTCACGTAGGTATACATATCACTGCTGAAATCGCAGCTATTGATATTGGTTCTGGCAACTGTATAACCGATACCCTTTTCCTTACTGAAGAAAGCATCCAATACTTCTTGCTGCTTTGCTTCAGGTAATTTGAAAAAGGTTTCAGCAGAAGCATCTGTTAATGCAGCACCAATACCTAAATAAGATTGAAAGGTTTTGTCCGGATCAACGAAAACACAAATCTGTGTTTCTACCGGTTGACCCATTTCTTCAAACTGCAAAGTATCATTCAGACTTAACCGGAGATTGGTACTATCTGCAGTTGTATAAACTGTAATAGTACCATTCGGTTGTGTGGCATTGTTTACTGCTGTTGATTGATTCTGCTGACAAGCCATCATGCTGAGTGCAAAGCCAGCTACGAATAGTTTTTTCATATTCCTTGTTTTACCAGATATAAGTGGCCACATCGCCTGCAGCGAGTGTGGTAGTAACCCATTTACCATTGTGCTTGATATTGAAAGTAGATGAGCGGCTGCCATCATTCAACACAATCAACACCTTTTTGCCATCAGGTCTTTTGAAGCACACATTATAGAGCGTACCGGGCAAAGTGCTATTGATTCTAACAGAACCAGCCGGTACAAATTTGGATGCTTGTGCTACAATATAATAGCTCACATTTCTTGTTACGTTAGAGCCATTAATGGTTAGCGCCCCCTTACACTTGCTGCAACCACCGGGTGTATAAGGACGGAAGCTGGGATCATTGGCCAGATTCCATTCTAACGCTACTTTACTCCAGTTGCGCATGCTACCAATGATGACATTACGCATATGCCAAATCAGGTCGCCACCAAAATCACCATCTGCGCTGGTCCATTGTTCAGTGAAATACAAATTCTTATCAGGATGGGCATTTCTTACAGTTGACATCGCAGAAATATCACCCGCATACAAGTGGAATGCACTGCCATCAATAAACTGTTTGGCGCCTGCATCGTTGAGGATGGTAATTGGATAATTCGGATTATCACAATTATGATCCCAGATAATAATTTTTGTATTCAGGTTGGCTGATCGAAAAGCAGGGCCCAGATGATTTTTTACGAAATCAGCCTGCTGTGCTGCTGACATCACCATGCTGGGATTATTACCTCCGTGCTGTGGTTCATTCTGCACAGTAACTGCATCAATCGTGATGCCTCTGGCCTTCATCGCTTGAATGTATTTTACAAAGTATTGTGCATATACACTGTAATACTGTGGTAATAGTGAACCGCCGATACTGCTGTTATTGTCTTTCATCCAGACAGGTGCGCTCCAAGGCGAAGCCAGAATTTTGATATTTGGATTGATGGCCAATATCTGCTTCAATACAGGCACTACATTCACAGTATCAAATGACAAACTGAATTGCGCTAATGTAGGATCTGTTTGCCCGGATGGTAAATCATTGTAACTAAAAACAGCACTACTCAAATCCGAAGCACCCAAACTAACACGTAGATAGCTGATACCGATACTATTGGCACCATTACCAAATAATTCATTAAGGAGATTAGCACGATCATTCGCAATCATATCATTGATCAGCTGCGCACTACCGCCAGTTAATGTATAACCAAAACCATCTACAGTTTGATATTGTGTAGTGGTATCAATATCAATTGTTGGGTTTGTATTCGAACTTGTACCAAATGACAAAACAGTTGATTGCTGCTTTAGCAATACAGACTGATCAGGCTTGGTTAACCACATAGCCACATCATTGGTACCTGAGCCCGGTGTTTCAACCGGCTTTTTTTGGCCACATGCTACATTCATCAGCATGGCAGCACTTGCGATTAAAGAAAATAGATTTCGATTGCTTAACATAGTTATTTCAATTCAGCTTGATAAAATTGCAAGGGCGCATTATTGCGCGCAATAACCACCCACTGCTGTCCATTTGCAGACTTCACCACTTTCATATCCCTGACTTCACCGTTGAGATGTACAACTTGTTTCACTTTTGTTTGTCCGCTTGTGCCAAAAGCAAACCAAGTTGGGTTTAATGCATCATAACGACCTTCATAAGGAATCACCCCATAAAAATTACCAGCCGCTACAAAACCATTACCCGCTTTCATAAAGCTAAATATGGGTGAAGCCTGCACTGCGCTGGGCAATATCTGCGGTGTAAAGCTGCCTTTTCCATCACCCAAGAATGCCGTTGAACTTAAGGTTTCAGCTTTCAATTCAGTATAATCCTTAAATAAATCATAGAACATATAATCAACTGTTTTACCTGCTACTTCACTATAGGTGAGGTATGCTTTTTTCAAAACAGGCAAATAGCGTTCCAATTCATCTTTAGCCAAGAAAGTATATTCTTTGCCATCAACAGTGTAACAAACAACCTGCTCCACAGAACCGTTGCGATCAAAATCCTTGACATACATTTTCAGTGGCCCGTTCTTTCCTGCAAAGAGCTTGGAGTTTTGTCCCCAGTTACCGGCAAGTATATCCAACTGACCATCCATATTCACATCTGCAAATTGTACAGACTGCCATAGTCCAGTTGACTTAGGCAATTCCTGTGCTTTGAACTTGCCTTTATTATTCAGGTATACTTTAACACCCATCCACTCTCCGGCAATTGCTAAGTCTGGCCAACCATCTTTATTGATATCAGCAAAATCAGCGCTTGTAACCATGCCAATATTATTCAAATCAGCCATTGACTTATCCGCAATACTAAATACCCCTTTACCATCATTCAACAAGAGATAAGATGTTTGAGGTGCACCATAGTAAGTGGCATCAGCCAACACACCTACAAATAAATCCTGATCACCATCCTGATCAATATCTGCAGCACGAACACAACTCTTATTCACCAGCGTAGCAGGTAAATTGGCAGATGCTAATTGAAAATGACCTTTCCCGTCGTTCAGGAATAACCTATCCGCCAAAGCCAAACTCGCATTCGGATACATATTACCACCGCTAACCACATAGAGATCAGGCCATGTATCGTTGTTGGCATCGAAGAACAAAGCATCTACTTCTTCATAATTTAAACTGTTACCAAACACGGGTACATCAATCGGTGCAAATACGCCAGGCTTGGTCTGCAACAACAAAGTACCAGGTTGCTCATTGGCGCCACAAGCATATATATCATCTAAACCATCTTTATTAACATCAGCCACAGCAATCTTAGGCCCGCGGGTTGATTGCAAGTGTGGAATTAATTGTTGCTTATTAAAATCGAGGAATATATCCTCCTTATGCTTCCAGGCACAATTGATATTACTTGTTACATCAACCCAATCACTTGTAATCGCAGGCAGGAATTTGGACGCATCGAATTGACCAGCTGCTTGTTTCTTTTCAGCAAGAAGGGTTTTGCCTGCTGGAATGTCTTTCAGCAACTGATAGGTTTGATCAGGCCATACAATTAATACACTATCAACACTGGTGAGTTTGCCTAAACCAAAATGTAAGCCCGGTGCAACTGAAGATTGAAAACCTCTGGTTAACATTTGTTGCTGGTACTGCATGCCCTCTTTTGTAAACAAGTAAACCTTGGCGCCTAAGCCAAATGTATTTCCAGAATCAGCACGCAAATGGATATTTACATAAGTAGCAGCTTTTGCATTGTTCTGAAGAACGGTTGCAGTTGCATCAATACTATTGATCACCACATCCAGATCCCCGTCATTATCCAGATCTGCATAAGCCGAACCGCTATAATAGCCCTTCATCTTGGCCGTACCCCAATCCTTACTTACATCAGTGAAACCTTTTTGCAAATCGCCCTTGAAGAAAAATGGATGAGCTGCCCCGTCAGGCATTTTCTCAATCACCATATCATCAAACTTGTCTGTATTGTCTACATTTTGCTGTGCATACAAACTCGACACATAACGTACATAATCCAGATCAACCGGACGTTTGACAATACCACTGGATACAAACAAATCCTTTACGCCATCATTATCAAAATCAGCAAACAAAGGCGCCCAACTCCAATCTGTTGCAGCAATATTGTTCATCACCGCTACATCACTGAAGCTTACACCATTGCCATTATTCCGCTGCAAAACATTTCGTGAATACTGGTTCTGATAGCCATTCTGCTGAATCTTCATACGGTAGATATCAAGATTCTCATCACTACCATAGGTCTTTACCGTCTTCTCATCAGGCGGCAGCATATCTACTGTAATCAGATCCAATTGTCCATCATTATCATAATCGGCAGCATCGTTACCCATGCTGAACCGACTATAATGCCTGAAGTGATCTGCGCCGCTTTCTTTAAAACTTCCATTCCCTTGATTGATGTAGTAATAATCATTCTCATGAAAATCATTTCCTACATAGATATCTTCCCAACCATCATTATTGAAATCTGCTATAGCCAAACCCAATCCATAACCCAGACTGCTTTGCGAAATGCCTGCTTCCGCACTCACATCTGTAAACTTACCGGTTGCAGCCACATCATTTCTGAGTAAATAATCACCCGCAGCATCACTCACATCTTTTCTATGACTGGTATCAAGGATGTTCTGATGTGGTCTTTGCGAATGATTCATGATAAAGCAATCCAGATCCCCGTCATGATCATAATCAAAAAAAGCTGTTTGCGTTGTAAAGCCTGCTTTATCTAATCCATACTGCGCTGCACTTTCTGTAAATGTGCCGTTCTTGTTATTGATAAATAACTCATTCCTTCCCTTCAATCCTCTTACACCATTGATAGCAGATACATAAATATCTAACCAGCCATCACCGTTTACATCTGCCATCGTAACACCGGTACACCACTCTGAACTACCTGCCACACCTGCTTTCTCGGTGATGTCTTCGAAAACCATTCCACCCTTATTCAGGTATAATTTATTACCCGAAGGATGATTGGCAGTAAAATATACATCAGCCAGGCCGTCATTATTGATATCACCGGTACTTACACCACCACCATTGAAATAGTATAAATAATACAGAATATTGAATGTGTCTTTCTTATACAACGTATTTTGGAATTTGATGCCTGTCTTGCTTGCGGGCAGGGACTGAAACAATCCCTGTTCATTATTGCAGGCGTATAGTGCTGATAGCACCAATCCCAATGAGAAAATGCGTTTCAGATTCATACTAGTAAGTTACCGTATTCGATGCACTAGGAGAAAAAAGGGTGCACAGCAGAACCGGCACCCTTTTTATAAGAATTATATCGCTTTGGCGAATTACAATTTGCTGTTGTAGAGCGCTGTTACTTCAGCAGCTGACAAAGCTTTGCCATACAGACGGAACTGATCCAAACTTCCGGTGAAGGATTTAATCCAATCATCGCCAGGGCCAGTTGAATTTGCATGCTTGTTCCAACCGCCAATGATGAATTTTTCAGCTTTTGAGAAATCCAGTTTACCTCTTGGAGCACCGTTTTTCTTTACATCGGTTTGAGTTGGCGTCATACCTGTTACAACGGCTCCATCAAAGTAGTAAGTCATCTTAGATGTTGTTTCATCATATACATACACGATGTGGTGCCAGTTGCCATCAAATACCGGCTTATTGAAATCACCTTCCAGCCACTGATCCATCAGACCCATTTTCATGGTTGCCTTTGTAGCTGTCTGGTTTTCCATCAACAGAAACAATGCACTGTAATGCCATCCGTTGTAAGTTGGATCTACAAGAGAGAACAAGAATTCTGTTCTTCCAGCTTGTGCGGTGTTCTTAATCCAGAAAGACATAGAGAAACTGGTAGACTGCTTGAAGTCATTAGCAGAAGGCCAAGAAATGGCTTTACCATCTGCACCCTTAATCGCCTGCTTGGTGATACCGGCAACATAAGTGAGTGGATTATCTGCAGCGAAGTTGGCACGGATACTATCCACATCAGCACCATCGAAAGCTGCATAAAATTTCAACGGGCCGCCGGGAGGATTCGCATCCTTGGCATAGTCGCCCAGTTTTGGGCGATCCATTTTCTGACATGCGCTGAATACCATCAGCAGCAAGGCAGCGTGTAAGAATATTTGAAGCTTATTTTTCATTGTAGTTTATTTATGATTTGTCAATGACTGCTAATTTGAATTACCATTCAGGGTTCTGAATCAGCTTACCACCTGAGTTATCGATAGCCTGCTGTGGAATGGGATAGAATCTGTGCTTGTTCTGATAGCCCTGACCACCCAAAACGCTAATGGCCTGACCCCAACGAACCAGATCAAAGAATCTTTCGCCTTCCATTGCCAATTCAACACGACGCTCATTGCGAATAGCTGTACGCATCTGTGCCTGGTTTGCAAATGTGATTGCAGGTAATACACCTGAAGCACCACCTCTTGCTCTTGCACGAATCTGCTCCAGATAATTAGCAGCCAAAGTACCATTGCCTGATTCATTAGCCGCTTCAGCTGCCATCAGAATCACATCTGCATAACGAATCACACGCTGGTTGATCCAACCACCCTGACGGTTTGCGGTGAAAGTTTGCATAGAAGGCTCAGGATACACTTTGTTGTTCCAGTACATACGAGGAATTGCAGGGAAAGATGGTACGGTTTTGCCATAACGATCTGCCTGACCAGAATACAATACTGTTGATTTCAAACGAGGGTCGTTTGCATCAAAAGCATCTACCAGGTTTTGTGTTGGTGTGTTCCAACCCCAACCCAGATCCCAGTCGCCGCTACCACGAACACCTTGTGCAATAGCATACCAGCTGAAATAGTTATCGGCGTTATTGGCACCAATACTTGCCTGAATTTCGAAGATGGACTCGCTGTTGTTCTCACCAGCTTCTTTCCAGATATCATCGTAATTAGCTGTTAAAGAATACTCACCAGAGCTAATCACATTCTGACAAAGCGTTAATGCAGCACTCCAGTTCTGGCGATACAATTGTGTCTTAGCAGCCAATGCTTGTGCAGCACCCTTGGTTAAACGACCAGGGAATCTGCTTGAGCCCGCAGCGTTTTTCCAGTTGAGTGGCAGGTTTGCTGCAGCAAACTGCAGGTCGGCATCAATCAAGGCATAGATTTCTGCTACACTTGCTTTAGGGCGTTGTGCATCTACTGCGCTGTATACACGAAAATCAATCTTAGGCACTTCACCAAAAGCACGTACCAGATCAAAATATGCGAAAGCACGGAAGAAACGGGCTTCAGCTCTGTTGATTTGAGAAGCTGCATCAGTCAGCTTGAGTGAGTCAGCAATCTGCAATGCAGTATTTGCCTGACCAATCAGCACATAGTGCTGATCCCAATAAGTAGTATTGCTCCAATGGTCTTTTACATACTGGAACTGATCATAGATCACACCCCAGTCTGCACCATCTGCCGCAGAGCTACCTTTTTCAGAATCATCAGAACGGAAGTTGTTCATAGCCAGCCAAGGAATACCACCGAAACCTTGTCCGGCAACATCACCGTTTCTGATTGCACCATACAGACCATAGATCTGACCTTCCAGACCACCCTGATTCAGGTCTTCCAGTGTAGCGTTTAGTGGTTTTCTGTCCAGGAACTTACTACAAGCACCCAAAGTTCCCACCAACAGAATAGCCATTACCCATTGGCTCCACAGTAAGGTTTTTCTTTTCATATTATCTGTTTATAGATGTTTATTATTAAAAGTTTACGTTGATACCGCCGGTAATCACCATTGGCAGCGGACCGTTACCATTATCGATACCGAATGAAGTAGCAGTACCACCAAACTCTGGTGTATAACCTGAGTTACGCTTCCATGTTTTCAGGTTCTGTGCGTTTACGAATACGCGCAGACTCTTAATCCATGCTTTAGCAAGCGTAGCTGAGCTGAAGTTGTAACCTACCTGAATATTTCTCAGACGGAAATAGCTACCATCTTCAATACCATAAGTACTTGGTAAACGGTTAATCGCTCTGTTAGCACCCAGGATTGGATCCCAGTTAGAAGTACCCTCACCTCTCCAGCGATTCATTTTGAATGCAGGATAGTTAAATGTAGTGAAGGGCAATTCTGAGCTACCCCAGAAGCGATAGATTTCATTACCGTAAACACCATTGAAATCCATGCTCAGGTCAAAACCCTTGTAGGTAATATTTGCGTTCAACCCGTACATGAAGTCTGGTGTAGGATTACCAATTAATGTTCTGTCTTTTGAATCAATAATGCCATCACCATTTACATCCTTATACTTGAAATCGCCAGGACCGTACTCATAACCAACAACTCTTGGAGAGGAAAGTTTGTCGTTATAGCTCTGATACAAACCTTCAACTACATAGCCGAAGAAGTAACCAACAGGATAACCCTGCTCTGTTTGGTTTGGTCTTTCTTCACTTGCAGTGAGTTTGAAAGTTGTTTCACCCATTCTATTCTTGAATGTTGTAAGGTTACCACCAACAGTGAAGGACAGGTCCTTGTTCACTTTGTGTGAGTAGCTTGCAGATAATTCAATACCTGTATTGCTCAATGTACCTACGTTACTTAAACGCTGACGGTTGTTTCCATCTGGTACCAGAGACAAAAGATCACGGGTTGTTTTGTCGTAATAAGTGATTTCACCATGCAGTTTATTCTTCAGCATGTTGAATTCAATACCGATTTCTTTAGCATCCACAGTTTCCCAACGCAGGTTCTGATCTACGTTGTAAGCCAGTGAATAAGCAGGAGCAATCACGTTACCGAATACGGCTGTGTTACCAGATTGCAATGCAGGATAAGCAGGATAATCAAAACCGTAAGTGTTCTGCACACCCAGGATACCCCAAGATGCTTTCACTTTCAGGAAGTCGAATATCTGCTGATTCTCCATGAACTTCTCCTTAGTTGCTTCCCATGCAGCACCTACTGAGTAGAAGCTCTGCCACTGTCCATTTTCAGGTCTCCATGCAGAAGTACCATCGCGACGGAAAGAAGCATTCAGCATATACTTTCCTTGGTAGTTATACAACAAACGGAACAGACCAGATACCTGTGCGCGCTCCGTTTGCGCAGAACTACTTCTGCGTGTTGTTTGATCAACAAAACCATTGTCAATATACCAGAAACGCTTATCAGCAGGGATAGGATCACCGTTAGAAGCCTGACTTGCTGATGCGAACAAACCACGGTAATCAGTATAATAAGTCGTTAAACCAGCCATAGCAGTAAGACCATGATCGCCAAAATTGCGCTTATAGGTCAGGATATGATCCTGCTGCAGTTTTGACCAGTTTTGTGTATTCTGAGATACGCTGGTGAAACGGTTGTTTCTGTCAACGAAAGAAGGACTACCAGAGCCGTTTGCTGGATTGAATGTATAAATGATAGGATTGTATGTTCTGGATGTCAGGTTGCTGGCATCTACATACAATACACTACGCAAGTTGAAATGACGAAGGAAGTTTACTTCTGCAAAAGCACTCGCTACAACACGGTTCTCATAGCGCAGTTCTTTGTCCCACTTCATTTCCAGGTTCATCAGCGGGTTGCTGATCTGTGCATTTTGGATAGCGAGTTCAGAGTACAAACCTCTTGCTTCATCATAAGGATTTGTAATTGGCAATACGCGGCGTGCATCATACAGCAGACCGTTGGCCTGGCTGAAAGGCAGACGCTGACGGGTTGCACTTACATTGAAACCAACTTTAAAAGTCTTACTGATTTTATACTCATCACTCAGGTTGAGGTTAATACGCTGTAATTTTTCGTGCTTAACCACACCTTCATCTGTGATGAAACCAACACCCATATAGAATTTGTTTCTATCTGTGCTGGCACTTACGCTCAGGTTATTGGCAGAGTAACCACCAGTGCGTGTCATTGCATCAATCCAATCAGTATTACCTGTCCAAGGCGTATAATCAAAACGCTGGTTAGCAGGAACACCAATATTGGTTTGCTCTTCATCAAAGAGTTCTTTGAACTGAGCGGAATTTGCCATGGCAATTTTGTCAACCAGTTTCTTGAAACCAAAAGTAGAGTTGAAGTTTACGACCACCTGACCAGACTTAGCCTTCTTAGTAGTGATGGCAATTACACCTGTTGCACCACGTGCACCGAAGATGGCCAGTGAAGATGGATCTTTCAACACTTCAATAGACTCGATATCATTAGGGTTTAAGAAGTTGATATTATCGTTCCAGATACCATCCACAACATATAATGGACGGATACCACCGATACTTACTGTACCGCGGATACGAATATCTGGTTCAGCACCAGGCGTACCTGAGTTTACTACAGAAAGACCAGCCACTCTACCCTGCAATGATGCAACTGGGTTAGGGTTGGGCTTATCTGCTACTTCTTTACCTGCAATCTTTACAATAGAACCGGTCAGGTCGCGCTTGCTAGCGTTACCATAACCAATCACCACCACTTCATTCAGGTTAGCAGGAGCAGCCTGCAATACCAGACTGATATCCGTTCTGTTACGAACAGATACTTCCTGAGAGATATAACCTACGGCAGAAATCACCAAAGTAGCATCATCGGCTACTATTAAGGAGAAGCGGCCCTCAGCGTCAGCTGCTGTACCAAGCTTGCTGCCTTTTACGGTAATGCTGGCACCTGAAACAGGCTGACCATCAGCACCAGTAATGCGACCACTCACTTTTACAGGAGGTGGAGCAGGAACGCCTGCAGCTTCCTCTACATTCAGGACTACCAGGTCGTTATCTAATAATCGGTAATTAATACCAGTTCCGGCGAGCAGCTTGCGCATCACTTCGTCGAGCGCAGCATTATTCACCTGCAGCGATACTTTACCAGATTTTTTCAGTATTTCCTGATTATACAGGAACCTGAACTGGGTTTTCTTTTCGATCTGCTGCAAAGCTTGTTTCAGATCTGCAGACTGGAGACTCACAGACACTTTGGTCTGGGAAAATCCATTAGCATACACATTGAGACAAGCGAACAGCAAAAAGGCAATCGTCAGTTTCATGGCCCGCATCATTTTAGTCATCGCGGAATTTTTTATCCGCGGAAGCAGTCTTTGGTGTACTTTCATGTTGAAAAATTAAAAGGTTGAGCTTAAACAGCCAGCCATTGAAGGCTGCTGATGGAATCGGCAAGTTTCTTTCATAGTTTTTCAAATCGGGGGAAGATGTGGCAGCATCTTTCCCTTCTTTTTTAGTTATCAATCGTTTTATTATTTCATATTAGTTTGGTCTGGCTTTCTGTATCGTTACCTGTCTTTCCCTAACAACAAATCCAAATGGTGTACCCGGAGTTGTTAACTGCATGGCTTTCAAGGCTTCAGCAAGTGTTTCATCGCGAAAACTTCCTGTAAAGCGCAGGTCTTCCAGCTCAGGATCTTCAAATCGAATCTCCACAGCATACCATTTCTCAAACTTATTGGCAACCTGACGGAATGATTCGTCAGAGAAAGAAAGCATATTATAAACCCAGGCCGTTTCAACAACCTGATTGTCTTCCAAAGGCTTGGCCAGCGCTTGTAAGCTGGCAGTAAAAGCAGCTGGTGTAACACGAAGGCTAGGCATTTCTTTAGCACTGTTCACCAGGCCATGCTCGTCAACTACCAATTTCTGCTTGGGCTTCAAGTAGAATTTCTTACTCTTATCATTAGAGAGTGTTACCTCAACAGAACCTTCAATCAATGCTGTTTCAGATGTAGGCTCCTGCGCATAGGCACGTACATTAAATACAGTACCGGTAACACGAACATCCATACGTGAAGTATGGATTACAAATGGAATCTGTTTGTTTTTAGCTACATCAAAATAGCCCTCACCTTCTAACCAGATTTCACGATGCTTTTCGCCAAAGCCATTGCCATAAGTAAGTTTACTGCTGGCGTTTAACCATACCTTACTGCCATCCGGCAATGTGAGCTTGGTTTTAGAAGCCGGGCGCGTTGAAACTTGGTTCTGGTTGATGGCAGCAATTTCCCGCTTTGTTTCACTAGCTGGGCGGAATATCCACCAACCTGCTAAAGCAAATAGAAAAACTGCTGCTACGCGCACACTGCGCCATAACCAGATGCGGGGGGATCGATCTATTTCAAGAGCTGAATCAGCTGCTAATTCGATGCTCGGTGAAGCCCATTCAATACCGGATTGCTCCATGCGATGCAGATGTTTTTCCCATAAATCCTGGGAAGCATCCTCATTGGTAACAGTACTTTTTTGCAGCCAGTAAAGCGTGATTTGCTGAACCGCTTCCTCCAATTCAGGATTGGCTTCCAGCAAAGCATAAAACTCATCCAGCTCAGCTTTTGTAGCTTCTCCGGAAAGTTTGAGGCTCAATAAGTACCAAATTCTATCTGGCATACAATCGGGTTCAATTTGGCTAAGACAGGAAAAAGCTTCCCATCCCCCAAAGGGTTTTCAAATTTCTTTAACTTATTTTCTGGAACGAAACAAAGCAGCAGACTGGACAGCATCTGCCAGTTTTTTCAACGCTATAGCTAATTGATTTTCAACGGTTTTTGGACTAAGGTGTAGCAGTTCGGCCACTTCCTTTTGCTTCAGTCCGTCTTCCTTCACCAGCTTAAAAATGATTTTGCAGCGATCAGGCAATTCCTGGATAGCCTGAAGTAATTCCTGCTTTACTTCTGCCCCAACTGTTTGCTCAAAGGGGTCTGCGCTGATGGCGGCCATGTCCAGCTCCAACTGATCTACCTGAAGCGAGAATTGCCTATTCTTACTTCTTAAATGATTAACAGCAAAGTTTCTGGCCGATACATACAGATACATTTTCAAATGCTGCACATGATCGAGCGACTTACGCTTTTCCCAAATACGGATAAATACATCAGATACAATTTCTTCCGCTACTTGCTGCTGCTGAACAATGGTTTTGGTAAACCGGATTAACTGTGGCGCAAACCTTGCAAATAGTTCTGCATATGCCTGTTGGTCTTCGCGTGTAGCGATGGCATGCTGTAATTCATGTATGTGCAAGCTGTCGTAATGCATCTCTTATAACAGGATAAATGTAGGGGTAAATACGCTGCAAACGATTGAAAAATTGTGAACAGAACTATGATTTTTGTCATGTAATCAACTGATTACGAGTGTGTAAGAAGTACACATTGTTATGCAAAGGGCGCCAGATCTGAAGCGCAAACACGATCACGCCAAAACAATTTTCTTGTGCAACACATCCGCCAATGCGCAATAAAACCTGCCGCAGCAGTTATAAGTGCAGTGATGAAAATAAGACCGGTTATTGAAGTCAAAGGCATGAGCCAGCCAGTTAATAAAGCGCCAACCACATAACCCATATCGCGCCAAAAACGAAACAAGGACAAAGCATTTGCGCGTTGGTTTGGATGTGTATTCTCAGCAATGACTGTCATAAAATTGGGATAGACCAGTGCTGTTCCCGCACCTAAGAAAATCAATGCCAATAAAACCAGAGCATATTGATTCACTACAGCTAATAAAACCAATGCGGCAGCTTGCAAGAACATACCACCGGTTATTAATTGCTTCTTGCAAAACTGATCACCAGCTCTTCCGGTTATTAATTGCAGTCCACCCCACACCAGCGGATACACAGCTGCGGCAAAGCCCATTTGTGTGATGCTGAATCCTTTTCCCATAATCAGCCCGGGCAACAATAACCAGATAACTGCATCATTCAAATTATTGACAAACCCATTTATACTTACAGAACCAAGATTATGGTGCCGATAGCTTACCTGTTGCGACAAATCATGAAAGATTGCTTGAGAAGAATGTGCAGCTTCGGCCTGAACAAATGCATGCGTATCATTTACCCATACCAAAGTGAGCAACAAACCAACTGCCACAAAAAAGAAACCGGGAATGAACGGATAAAAAGCTAGTCCGTAGGATTTAGCCAAAACAGTTGCAAAATAAGCTGCCAATCCAACTGATGCATAACCAGCAAACTCATTCAAGCCCATGGCAAGTCCCCTGTCTTTGGAACCAGCAATATCAATCTTCATTACTACTGCAGCAGACCAGGATAAACCCTGATGAATCCCTAAAAAAATATTGGCAACAAAAATCCATACCCAGCTCTCAGCAAAACTCAATAGAAAAGGCACCGGCAATGCAAATAACCATCCAAGCAATAGTAACTGCTTACGTGTAAGGCGCTTCAACAATTTTGCTACTGCTAGATTGGTGATGGCTTTTACCAAGCCAAATGCAAGTACAAAACTGGTAAGGACAATGCCTAATTGCAAATGAAATATCTGCACACCTAAATCAGCCAGCACACTGCGCTCTAAACCAATCATGGCACCCACAAAAGCATTCACGATCACCAGCAAAACAAATTGTCTTGCATTTTTTCTGATACCAGATTCAGGCTGTGTTGTATGGTGTATTGCCTGCAACATAATTGGTTACTTACCGGCAGATTGCTGCTTTCGCGCAGCGATGATAGGCTTAAACGGACCGAACTTATGTTGCTCCTCGCTGAATCCATCAGCATAAGGACCGAAAGGATGATCCACAGGTTTCTTACTAATATCTGGCCAATCTTTTGAAATATCCTTAGCAGGATGTTGTTGTGCATTGATGAATGCAGCCACATCCCAACATTCTTCATCTGTTAAAGCAGGTTGCTCATGAGAAGCTTGATTAAAAGGCATATTGTCTTTGATGTATCCTGCCAATCTGCTTAAGCGATATAACCCTGCACCAGTATTATAGCTGTGCGGCCCCCACAATGGCGGGTAATTATACACGATTCCATTGGCATCTGGTTGACCCTGTCCGTCTGCACCATGGCAACTCACGCACTTAGCACTATAGACTTGTTTGCCCTTTTCAGGCGATGCAGATCTGTCCAGATAAGTCAACTGTGTGATACCAACCCCCTTCATCACTTTTCCTTTTAGCACATCTTTGCCCAACCATTGTATATAGGCAATGATTGCTTTCATCTCACGTGAATTGGAATCAATGGCGCTGCCATTCAAACTTCTTTCAAAACAATCGTTCACGCGCTTGGAAATACTTTCTATACTGCCACTTCTATCACGGAATTTTGGATAAGTTGCTGCAACAGCACCATAATTATTTCCCCAAGCTTTTCTTCCACCATTTAAATGACAGTTCTGGCAATTCATGCCGTTGGTGATTTGTGCAACGCTACCCTTGGGACCAAAATATCTTGCCGTATTAATGATCAAATCCTCACCATACAAAAGTTCATCAAGCGCATTTCCCTTGGGCGTTTCATCTGTATACAAACTGGGGGCTACCCAATGACTATCCACTATAATTGCGGAAGTCAAATTGGCTGCAGGAAAAGTAGCAGGACGCAATGCACGTTCCACAAATGCGCCTAATACAATCAAGGCAATTAGGTATACCAACCAATTTTGTTGCAGATGTTTCATGACAAATCAATTTTAGTGTGGCAGTTTATCGCGCAAGTAGCCATATGTCCAGGTACCTGCGATGGCACTCAACACAACTACAGCAATCACAAATACGCCTGTACCGATTTGTGCAAACAAAGGACCAGGACAAGCACCGGTTAATGCCCAACCCAAACCAAACAATAAACCACCATAGATCTGGCCTTTGTTAAACTTCTTAGGATGAAACTCAATAGCCTCGCCGTGTATGGTTTTTACCTGAAATTTTTTAATCATGAAAACAGACAATGCACCAACTACAACAGCTGTACCTATTACACCATACATATGAAAACTCTGCAGTCGAAACATTTCCTGAATTCTAAACCAGGAGATGATTTCCGCTTTCACGAATACAATACCGAAAATGATACCAACAAGTGTGTACTTGAAATTATACCACCAAGGGTGCTGAATGTGTGATTCGTTCACACACATAGTATCTAAGGAACGAACTTCAAAATCTCTGTCATCAGCGTTTAAAACAGGCGCTTCAACAAATGCATTTATTTGAGACATATACGATGATTAATGTGTGATCAGATTATAATGCGAGAATGAAAGGGAGTATCCAATTGGCCATCAGAAAACCACCCACCATGAACATGATGGTTGCCACGAGTGAAGGCCACTGCAAATTGCTCAAGCCCATGATGGCATGCCCGGATGTACAACCACCGGCATATCTAGATCCAAAGCCAACCAGAAAACCACCGCCAATCAGCATGACCAAACCCCTTACCGAAAACAGACTTTCAAAAGAGAACAATTCTTTAGGCAGAATACCTGATCTATCGGCAATACCTAAAGCATTTAAATCATTACTTAAATCCGGGTGCACGACAATAGGATCTGGATTCTGCAACAAAGTGGCTGCAATGATTGCACCACCAAAAATGCCCATCACAAAAAAGAAATTCCACAGTTCCTTTTTCCATTCATACTTAAAGAAATTGATATCTGCAGGAAAGCAAGCTGCGCAAGCATGTCTGAAATTGGCTGATAAACCAAAATGCTTATTCCCCAGAATCAATAAGGCGGGTACAATCAACCCGATAATCACTCCGGCCACATACCACGGCCATGGTTGTTTCAATGTTTCTAACATACCTGTACTGTTTTGTGCGTTTGTAAATATGTGATGCTCTGAAATCTGTATCTGTGCTTTATATCACCTAACAAAAAATCCTTAGAAATGATAATTTACAACAAAGTTCCATTGCTGCATGTTCACTTTATTAATGATGAACTTTTCTGGTAAATCAGCTGTAGCTGCCTTCCACTTCACCAAATACAACAATTGCGCTTCCAAACCCTCCATTAGGCCGGTAAACTTATGCCGAATATCCAAATTTGTTTGAACGTAAGATGGTAAACCATATTTATTCAAACGCGTATCAGACACATCTGGCAATTGATAATAACCTGTTCCAAATTGCACACTGGTTAGCGCTGAAGCAAAATCGTATCTCACTCGCCCAACAAGCGCATGTACATCACCTAGTCCGTCATTACGTTCCCGTGCGAGAAAAGTAAAGAATGGATCTCGCCCCCACTCTCTTGGCATCAGGTATCTTCCTTTGGCAGTAATCCGATTATAATTCAATGACAAAGCCCATTGCCTGTTCTCCCAACCAAACTTTGCACCAAAACTCAAGGATGAAGCCCCCTTCGGGAAATATGCTTTTTGCTGAGCTGCATTGCCTCCTTCAGCTACACTTTGCTGATGTATGAGCTGAGCAGCACTTATCCATCTGGGTTTAGTCTGTTTTGATTGATAATCTAACTGCAACATAGCCGTATTAAAAACCCTGTCAGAATACAAATTCCAAACCTGCATTTGCCAATTAGTTACTAACTGCTGTTTCCAACCCAACATTGCAACAAAATTGCTGTGTGTATTATCCCGATACTCAGACTTGCTGCCATCAGGGTTTACACCAACCGGGTAAATACCAATAGATTCGCCAATACCATACCACTTAACTGTGCCTCGTGGAGATATCCTGTATAACCACGACATTTCTAGACGGCTTTTGGGTGAAGCCTGCCAGTTAACCACCAAACCTTCTACTCCGGTTGGACGCATTCGCCCGTCTTGTAGATTAATGAATGGCGTATTGATTAACTGCTTACCAAAAATGATTTGCAATTGTTTGGATTGGTAGCTTACATGCAAATCCTCTAAACGGTCAATATCATTCTTATTCGCCGGATCTTCCACATCAAATAATGCAGTTTCATAACGATTTGAAGCACCTGTTTTCGGATCAGGTTTTGCTAAATCAGCAGAAAAAGTATTGAATACAAAAAAACCGCTCACTACAAATTTCAATTTGCGAAAACGTGCCGTCTCATAGCGAATAGCACCACCTGTACCATTGGCATAATAGTCTGTAAGACCGGCCTGATTGTCTGTTACCATCAGGAAATTACGAATATGCCCATGCACTGTCCCGCTGGTAAAAGCATGATGCAATGAATTGGAATCTTTCGCAGATTGCTTCTGCTTCCAGATACCGGGCCGCTCTTGTAATTCTTGATGCTGGGCGGGCAATACATTACTTATCAACAGCAATGCTGCCAACCAAATGACTCTTTGCATGAAGGGAAGTCTTTGTGTATGACGAGTTATAGCGCCAGTGCTTCTTCTAAACTGCCTCCGTTGTAAATATTGGTAAAACCCTGCTGCTGCAAATAGCCAACAGCCTGACCGCTTCTATTGCCACTTCTGCAATAAAACACCACAGGTTCTTTACCCAAACCTTGAATCTCGTTCAAACGATAAGGCAATTCATGTAAGGGAATATTCAACGCCCCTTTTCTGTGACCACCCTGGTATTCAGCTTCGGTTCTTACATCTACAAATAAAGCTGTTGCTGTATCAAATGTTGCTGTCATAACGAATAAATTATTGTACAATTTTTCCTTTATACGCCTGTATACCACCATCTATTTCTGTAATGTGCTGAAAACCTGCAGCCTGCATTTTAGCCACTGCGGTTTTACTCCGCTTTCCACTTCTGCAGTACACTACGTAATGTTTGCGTTTATCTAATTGCTGTATGTGTTGTTGAAAAGCAAGTGTATCCAAAACATTGTAATTGATTGCCTTTGGTAAGTGCCCTTGCGCATATTCCTCTGCTGTACGAACATCTAAGACAATAGCACTGGCAGGTTGTCGCTGCCCGTTGACAACTATTCTGTTGCAAGCTGCAGCGACAAGCAGTGCCAAAACCAACCAAATCAATATGAATTTCTTGTTATGCATTAGATTAAAGCATCGTAGATGGGCATACATAATCGCTTACTGAGAACAAACCACTCTCTTTAATGGCTTTAAAGCCACCCTTTACATCTACCAGATTATGGAAACCTCTGGAACGAAGTATAGAAATAAAAATCATGGAGCGATAACCACCTGCACAATGCACATAGTAAGTTGCATCCTTATCCAGTGAACTCATTGCATCATTCACTGTATCCAATGGCGCATTTTCTGCGTTTATAATATGCTCACTAAAATGTTCGCTCTTCTTGCGCACATCCAGAATACGCACATCATTTTGCTTTTGCTGAATTGCAGCCAGTTCTGCAGCATCGATACTCTTAATGCTATCTACTTCAAAACCTGCTTTTCTCCATGCTTCAACACCACCTTCCAGGTAACCAATAACATAATCATATCCTACACGACTCAGACGCGTTACCACTTCTTCTTCTGTGCCAGGCTCAGCTACGATGAGTATTTCCTTGCGGATATCCGGAATCAAAGCGCCAACCCATGGTGCAAACTGTCCATCAATACCAATATTAATGGAGTTAGGTACAAAACCCTGCGCAAATACCTGGGCCTGACGAACATCCAATACAACAGCACCTGTTTCTGTAGCAGCTGCTTCAAACGCCTGAGGTGAGAGCGCCTTTAATCCTCTCTCCAATACAGTATCAATACTTTCATAACCCTGAATGTTTAACATTACATTCAATGGGAAATAAGCAGGCGGTGCTACCAGACCATCAGTAACTTCTTTAATGAATTCTTCTTTGGTCATATCTGCACGCAATGCATAATTGTTCTTCTTCTGATTACCGAGCGTATCTGTTGTTTCCTTACTCATATTTTTACCACATGCAGAACCAGCGCCATGTGCAGGATAAACGATAACCTCATCAGGCAGCGTCATGATCTTATTACGCAATGAGTCGAACAAATGACCAGCCAAAATTTCCTGCGTAAGATCAGCTTTTACTTTCTGAGCCAAATCAGGACGACCAACATCACCAATAAACAGTGTATCACCACTGAACAAACCAACTGGCTTTTGCTGCGCATCTTTCAACAGGTAACAAGTACTTTCCATGGTGTGGCCAGGTGTGTGTAATACCTGAATAGTGAGCTTACCTACTTTCAGTTCTTCACCATCTTTTGCAGAATAGAAATCGAAATCTGGTTTTGCATTAGGACCGTACACGATGGGGGCACCAGTTTTCTTTGACAAATCCAGGTGACCAGAAACGAAGTCTGCGTGGAAATGCGTTTCCAACACATACTTAATCTTAGCTCCGTTTCGCTCTGCCTTCTGAATATAAGGCTGTACTTCACGCAATGGATCAATGATCACTGCCTCACCTTCACTTTCAATGTAATAAGCTCCCTGAGCCAGACATCCTGTATAGATTTGTTCAATCTTCATAGCAACTATTTTTAAATTTTTATGATGCAAAAATGTAGGTAGTAATAAGCCGTATCAATGACTTAAGTCACACATAAAATTTTTAATGTGCAGATACGCCAGCTGACAACAACTCCTTTAGAATAATGTAAATGCCCATTACCAGTACGAACCAGCCAAAACCTTTCTTCAAGCTGGATGCAGATACTTTTTTACTAAGTCCGTTTCCAATAAAAATGCCCACAATAGCTAATGCTGCAACAGAGAGCAATAAAGTCCAATCCATAACCATATTACCCAGATCGCCAGTAAAACCAATTAATGACTTGGCTGCAATAATTAAGAGTGAGGTACCCACAGCTTGCTTCATTGGCAATTTGCTAAAAAGTACCAAAGCAGGTATGATCAGAAAACCACCACCGGCACCCACCAAACCAGTCAGGACGCCCACGATGGTCCCTTCCAATAAGATCATGGGATAATTAAAATGTTGAACTGCATTTTCATCTGTTGCACCAGATTGTTTTTTATCCCTGATCATAGATACAGAAGCAAACACCATTAGTACTGCAAACAAAATCATCATAAGCAGTGCCTTGGTAACTACAAAATCTCCGACACTGAACACCTCTTTCGGAATTGCGGGCACTATCCATGCTCTTGTTGCATACACAGCAAGAATAGACGGAATGCCAAAGATGATTGCAGTCTTCAGATTCACTTCACTTGAGCGATATTTAGGATAAACACCAACCAAGCTTGTTGAGCCTACAATAAATAATGAATAAGCCGTTGCACTTACAGGGTCAACACCAAACAGATATACCAATACCGGTACGGTAAGTATAGAGCCACCGCCACCAATTAAGCCAAGCGACAATCCTATTAACAAAGAAGCTATGTATCCGGCTATTTCCATATTTTTTTATTTGCTGGCAAAACTGCGTTTCCTGAAAAGAAGTATTTGTGACAGGAATCACAGGGAAAGAAATTTTAGTCTTTTCTAATCCACTCAAAGGAATTGCGGTTGATTTGTATCCAACCATTTTTCTCCATCTTCTTCATCAGCCGGCTGATGACCTCACGGGATGTATTCAGATCTGTTGCAATCTCCTGATGTGTCAACTTCACATGATGACCAAACTGCTTTACCTGCCTGCGCAAGTAAAATTCCAGTCTTTCATCCATATTCTTAAAAGCAATTTCATTAATGGTATTCAAGAGCTCCTCATACCTTGAACGATAGGTCTTAATGACAAAATAGTGCCAGCTTTTGTATTTAGACAACCAGCTGTCCATATACTGAAGTGGAATAGTCAACATAACCACATCTGTTAGGGTTCTGGCCATTACCTGACTAGTTTCCTGTGCATAGGTACACACCATTGAAACCGCACAAGCCTGACCAGGCTGCAAGTGATAAATCAAAAACTCATTGCCAGTCTCATCTTCCTGATAGAGTTTCACCACACCTTCCAGTACCAACATGGTTGAACGAATGGTCTGGCCAATCCGCAATAAGGTGGAACCTGCCGGATACTCTTTCAGTTCAGCATGTGCCAATAACTCCTCATACAGCTCAGCTTCCAGTCCTGGAAACGACAACTTCAATTGCTCTAGTGTCATGAACAATCCATTACTTGATTCAATAATAATAGCAGAACAAACCAATGCAAATAACGTTGCGTACACCCTCAGCGGTTGTGACAAATGTCACAGCCAGTTAGCGAAAGGTATAACCCACACCCTGCAATTGTGTTAGCAAGGTGTTTGGTGCATCTGTAGCCGTACATCTTCCCTCCAGTTTTGGAGAAACCGGAGAGTGTATTTTCAGGTATTCCTCTATGATGGTATGCAAGCTTGCACCAAGACGCTTTGGCGATTTTACCCCTTCTACTCTACAAATAGTGGTATCAGGATCACCCTCACGCTCACAAGCCACAAAACTGTATTCCTTATCCATAACTACAGGCGCACCTTTTACTTTTATCCAATTTACCCGTTTGCCAGCTACATTGCCAATTGTGAAATTCACTTCCATCCCCTTGAATCTTACCACCCAGCCGCCGAAACGCTTGGAGGGATCTTTGGCAAATGCGTTTTGCAATTCTTTTTCCATCCAATCCCACAGCTGCTTACCTGTGATCACACCAATCTTTGCTTCACTGTCTACAGGCAGCATATTCCATAAATAATCAACGGTTATATCTGCTTCGCCTTTTACAGGATCTGGCACTAGTGGCGGACAAAAACGAAAACCATTACTCAGCGCTATATCCGGTTGAAACTTCCACATAATGGCATCGGTAATCATATTATCCATTGGCGTTTCAATCACATAATAGCGAACCAAGGGCGTTTTTGTTTTACCAATCACCCTATTCAACTCTTTTACATAAGGCGCACGTGCTGCTGCAACCATTTGCACCATGGCGGGATCCGGCTTATCTCTTGCAGGGTCTACATCCAATAACTGATAAGTATGTTCCTTCACCACACCCTTTTCTACTACGATATCCAGCTTTGCTACAAAAGAGCCAAATGCGCCGGGCTCAGTCACTTTCGCAAATTTTCCTTCAATAGGTGTTCTCACACGTTCATGCGTATCAGCCCCAAGTATATAATCTACTCCTTTCACCTGTGGTATATTGGCCAAACCTACCTGCTGTGCCAAACCCATATGCGTTAATAGAAACACCATCTGACATTGCTCATACTCTCGTAGTATGCGCACATATTGCTCAATATTCTGTTCAGGAAAACTAAACTTGATACCATCGCTGTAAGCAGGCGATTGACGCTTAGGCGTAAGTGGATCATTATATCCAATGAAGCCAATCTTGATGCCACCAATGTAACGGACATGGTATGGAGGAAAGATCAATTCACCTTTTCTTTCATCATTGGTATCATGAAACATGTTTGCACATACTTTCACACCGTTATACGCAAACATATCCTGCATCATCATTTCTTTGCCATAGACTACTTCCCAGTTACCTGGTAGCATAATATCATACCCAATTTGATTCATCAGGGGCACAATCGCTTTACCCTTACTCATGGCAGCCACGCCACTACCCTGAAAACAATCACCGCCATCAATCAGCAGCGTGTTTGCCGGATTATCTTTCCGTAAACGGTCTAGCATTGTTTTCAAAGTGGCAAATCCGCCACGTTTACGATAAACAGGTTGCTCATTTTCCCAGAAAAACTCATCATGCACCATCAATTGCGCATGGATGTCTGCTGTGTGCAATAAAGTAATGCGCTTGGCTTTACCTTGCTCAATCACTTTACTTTGAGCCATCTCTTTGAACTGCCCGGCCTGATCCTGATCTGCTAAACTACTGGCAGCCAAAGGCGAAGCAAGCAAACCCCCACCAACACCTAAACCCAACTTACCTGCATTGCGAAGAAAGTCGCGCCTACTTTCCGCAACCGTCGTCTGGTGAGCTTTACGTTCCTGATCAGAAATGGCTTTTTCAACGCATGCATGACAGGTGCATGTGTTTTGCTTGTGTGTTGACATGGCAATCGTTCTTGTTTATCAAATGAAAATGCGGGCTTTAAAGTAGCGCATGAGTGACCACAGTCACATATAACCATTCAATGTAATAAAAAACCCCGGAAAAGAATTTCCGGGGGGATTTGCTACATCCTGAAACCAAAAACAAAGTTTGTTATCACTCAGTATATGATAATGATCAACGATTGCAGTACAAAACTATCTTTCTAAGCCAGTGTCGCATATCGCTGTAACTACCAAACTCTTGTAGAAAGATCACTACAATATTCTCCTGAAGGAATTGATTTGTATATTTAAGCAAACCCTTTGCCATGAGATCAACAGGAATTATTTTGTTGCTAAGCCTATCTACACAGCTTTTTAGCCAGCAAAACACTTCACCCAACAAACAAGCTGTACTTCGCTCAGTTCAGCAGCATGAACAGGCACTGATTCAGCTGAGTGACCAAGTCTGGAGCTTTGCGGAAATTGCCATGCGCGAGCATCAATCGGCCAAAGTGTTATCGGATTATGCGGAAAAACAAGGGTTTCGTGTAACCAGAAACATAGCAGCAATTCCTACAGCTTTTATAGCTGAATATGGATCGGGCAAGCCGATCATCGGCATTCTCGGAGAATTTGATGCATTACCCGGTTTATCTCAAAAAGCCAGCAGTCAAAAACAAGCTTTACAGCCCGGCGCTGCCGGACATGGTTGCGGGCACAACATGTTTGGTGCAGGTAGTCTCGGTGCTGCCATCGCTATCAAAGAATTGATTGCTGCAGGAAAGTTGAAAGGAACCATTCGATTCTATGGTACACCCGCTGAAGAAGACCTAGCAGGAAAAGTTTATATGGCAAGGGCCGGTGTATTCAACGACCTGGATGTTTGTCTGGACTGGCATCCGCATTATGAGAACCTGGCCAATATGCAAAGTTCACAGGCAGTAGTGAGCTATACAGTCAAATTCAAAGGCAAATCAGCCCACGCAGCTGCAGATCCATGGAATGGTAAAAGCGCTTTGGACGCAGCAGAGTTATTCAATATCGGTATGAACTTTATGCGCGAGCATGTAAAACCCAGTGTACGCATTCATTATGTGTATAAGCAAGCTGGTAATGTACCAAATGTGATTCCGGATGAAGCCAGTGTGTGGATTTGGATTCGCGATTCGAAGAGAAGTGGCGTAGCAGCAGTAGAAGCTAGAATGAAGGAAGTAGCTAAAGGGGCAGCAATGATGACGGGCACAGAAGTGGATTTCTTTATGGAGAATGGCTTGTACGAATTACTGGTGAATGAAACCGGAGCCAAAACATTGTATCAGAATATGCAACTGGTTGGACCCATCAAATATACTCCTGAGGAAATACGCTTTGCCGATGAAATCATGCGTGCATATGGTGATTCTGCTAGAGGTATTGATGGCAGCATTAAGCCAATGGAAATCACCAGACCTGATCCTGATGGTGGTTCTACCGATGTAGGTGATATCAGTTATATCGTTCCGGAAATAACACTAAACGCCGTAACAGCACCTTACAAAGCGCCTTGGCACTCCTGGGTTGTGGTAGCCTGTGGAGGTATGAGTATTGGACACAAGGGTATGTTGTTTGCGGCAAAATCATTAGGCACCACTATGGTTGATTTGTTTGAGGACGAACAGCTCAGAAAAGATATCCGTGCAGAATTTCTGAAAAGAAAAGGTAATGAAGTCTGGAAAGCCATGCTCCCTGACGGACCACCACCTGTACCTAAGCAATAGCCATCCCTCTTTCTATAACAGCATCAATAATTACTTCCTTTGAAACAGGCTTAATCATGGGTGGAATAGTTGTTTGCTCTAGCCAACGATGAATTTCAGCTAAAAACTGATCATTGATTGTTTTGAGCACAGTCACTTGCATCTCTTGCAAAGCAGCCGCATTACATTGTTGTTCGTATTGACCGCGAATAGGTACCACCATCAGTTTTTTTCTCAGATACAATGCTTCTGCAGGTGTTTCAAAACCACCACCGGTTAACACACCATGACAATGAATCAGGCTTTGGGTAAAATGCTGATTAGAGATTGGACGAAAAACAATATTTCTATCTTCAACCACAACCTGCATATTTCGCGAGAATATCTCGAAGCGATATTCCGGGATTTGTAGAAACAGATTTTTGAGTAGCTGATCTTGATAATGTGGGAGATAAACAGTGATATGCCCATGATTCTCGGGCTTAGCTTTTTCAATAGCATCCTTGATTACGGGACCATAAATAAAATCATCATATTGCTCAAAATGCAGACCAATATAGGCCGTGGCAGGTGCATAATGCTTGAGCACCCATTCACCTATTGTACTTTTCCTTATAGGCCTTGGTACAAAATCACTCTGAAAACTTGCTTGGTGTCCAAAGCCGATACTCGGCACTTTCTGGCGTTTCGCTGCCAATGCCGTAATGGGTTCAAAATCATTAATAACCAGATCATAGGCTTTTAATGGAAGTGATTTTGCCTCACGCAGCATTCTCCGTATGGCGAACTGCTTCACCATTTTCCCATAGTCTAAACCACCATTGTTAGCATAGTGTAAACTCAATCCTTTACTTACAAAGCTTGGTGTTAGTCCACCTTGCAAGTTTGCGTTATTGCCACTAAGAAAAATATCTACTTTTCCATGCTTGCGCAGATAAGGCAGGAGTTCAATCGCCCTTGCGATATGACCATTTCCAGTTGCCTGAACTGCGTAAAAAATTTTCATGCTTAATCTACGCGTAAAGAGTAGACATAATGATGGATGGTATCTGCCAGCACATCAAGCTTTGGCAACTGCTTATCCATGGTAATAACCGGAGCCAGTTTTTCCTGATAAACAGTGGGATCGTAGTACACAATTTCCCAATTGCCTTTATTGTATTCTAAGGAGGATAGATTCTCAATCCAATCCCCGCTATTTAAATAAGTTACACTACCATTCTTGGTTGTAATGACCCTTTTTTGAGGCTGATGAATATGCCCGCAGACAACATAATCATATTGCTTTTCGATTGCCAGCTCTGCAGCTGTCTGTTCAAAATCTGCAATCCAGCTAACCGCTTTTTTTACACTATTCTTTACACGCTTACTAAAACTCATTTTCTCCCGGCCTAATAAGACAAGCAGTTTATTCAAAAAGCTATTAATCAAAATGAGTAAGTCATATCCATAGCCGCCCAATTTGGCAATCAATTTAGCAGACCCCTTGGTCGTTCTATCGAACACATCACCATGAAAAAACCAGGTCATTTTCCCATTCATTTCCATTACAAACTTATCTGCAAGCTCCAAATTACCGATACGCATTCCACTGTATCTACGTAAAGCTTCATCATGATTACCGGTGATATAGATAACGCGAGTGCCTTGAGAGAGCAAGGAAAAAATCTCTTTGAGTACCTGCATATGGGCAACGGGAAAAAAGCGCTTGCTGAACTGCCAGATATCTATAATGTCTCCATTTAAGATCAGCAGCTGGGGCTGGATGCTGCGCAGATAGGTTACGATTTCCTTTGCCTGACAGCCATAGGTGCCCAGATGTAAGTCGCTGAGTACCACTACTTCAACGGATCTTCTTTCCATGTAGTTGGGTTTATCAAAATTGTACAGTCTGTATGAACCCTGGGTTAGGGAAAGGTTAGGGAATTATGACCTTACTATGAAGCCAATATGAATACACATGCACTGTAAACATTTTAAAAACTTAACATGAAAAGGTGCAGGAGATCATATTGCACTGGTAACTTTTCATTCCCAAAATCACGCAATATGTACTTACCTGCTGATGAGCTGCACTTGATTGATCAAATCAGACATGCACACAATGAAACCGAAGCTTACCTATTGATTGAATCAAGTTTGCATTCATTACTAAGCAGCCAATCGCCAGAACTAATACAACTGCACGTTAAGAAAATGTACCAAAGCCTGAGTGCTGTAAATCCATTGCTGGTAGAAGACCCAGAGGAATGGAATATTATCCAGGCGTCTAAAGTGCATTACTACAGAATTGGGAATCGCTATCATGTGCAGATAGCCTAAGTGTATCTATTTTAAACTGGCAGGACGTAAATCCCAAGTATAGGTGCCACGCAAGCGGTTGTTTTCGTCCCACAACGAAACTTTAATTTGTGTGCTAGGCAGACCAGCTCCTTTGATTGTGATGCTTTGCTGATTTTTCAATGAAATATCCCTGAGTTTCTTCCGCTCTACTGTTACCAGGGCAATTCTTCCATTAACGGGTTGATCAAACTGTATCTGAATGCTTGTTGATCCATCATTAGGCAGATACTCAACTTTCCAGAAAGGTGGTGCATGTTCAGCGGGATGCATGCCCCAGGCCTCCTGATACAAGAGGGGAATTTTGTCATCAACAAAGAAAGAGAAATTACCATCCCACTCCCACCAGGCATAAGGTATTGTGTACTTTTCAAAAGCTTTTCTCAAATACAACATATGTCTGGCACGCTGATTCGCATCTGCAGCGCGGTAAGAACCAAACTCCTCAATATATACAGGTACTTGGTGCATTCTGCTCCATTGAATCAAATTACGCACATCACGTAGCACACGGTTGCTGTCTTTCCACTGATTAAACAGTTGTTTATTATAATCATTCCAACCATTCTCTTTAGCATCAGCAGATTCAGGTAAAACTGCTGTAGGATCACCGAAAGCTACGTGCAAGGTCTGATACTCTCTGCTCATCCATCCTGCACCCTGATGTGTAAAAATCAAGGGCTCATAGTAATGCACTGCGTAAATGATGTTATGATCTTCTAGAGGTTGCATACGCAACAAGCCTTTCAAACTATTGTATTCTGTTCCACCAGCAATCAAAGTGTGCTGTGGCAGGTATTTTCTGATGATTCGAATAAGTCTGTTTGCAACAAGCTTCCATTCAGCGTCCGTAATATCATGCGGCTCATTAAATATGGAAAAGAAAACCTGATCGGGATTGCTGTACTGGTAATGTCGGGCAATCTGCTCCCACAAACTGTACAATCGCGCTGTATCATCATACTGTGTATTGCCTGGCTGAAGAAACCCATGCTGATAGCAGATGATGATATTCATGTTCAGCTCAGCTGTCCAGCGAATCATACTATCTACAGCTGTGAAATAGGAAACGGAATCAATACTATAGGGCCTTACTCTGTTTTCCCATCTGTCGAAACAAACCGGCAGACGCAAGGTCTTGACACCAAGTGCTTTCATCTTAGGCAATTCTGCCTTTTTCCGATACAGCGCTTTGGTTTCGAAATAATCTGTTTGTTGTATTCGAATATTTCCACGCCAGTATTGTTCAGCCCAGGTAAGGTTCATGCCTTTTCCTAAACTGGCCTGACGATGAAAAGCAAGTTCATCCTGCGCAAAGCCTGAATAAATCAATAATAACAATAAGCTACATAGACAAAGACGCATTCTGGAGTATATCAGTTAGACTTGACTAAAACTATAAATAATTTACAAATGATTGTCCAATAAAATTTAAATTGTACAGTCTATTCACAAATGCACATGAGGTATCTATTCAACATAAAAGGGTTATTCCTTTCAATCTTCATTTTGCTTGGCTTTTTTGATGTATTAAGTGCCCAAGATAGCACAGCCTCCAACACTTTACCAAAACAGGTAAAAGAGCAGGTTGGTAACCGACTTGATACATCAGCAACCTCTATGATTGAGCATTTGGAACGCTATGCCAATCTGCTCAATAAGGCCAATAACCTCTTACAGGATGGTTTAGACACAACAAGCATAGCAGAAAAATTGCCCGAGTACGAACAGATCTTACAACTAACGCAACTTGCCTTGAATAACCAGGTGAACAACCTGAATATGCGCGCCCTTAATTCAACAAGGGTTATTTTAAGGCAGCTCAAGAAAGAACTAAAAGATTGGCAAGAAAAGCTTTTTGATTATACCCATGCATTAGCAGACCTATCTCAGCAGATTACTTTTATCGATAGTAATTTACTAGCATCTTACTCTGCAACAAGCGAACTTAAACTGGCCTATACTTCTCAGTTTGCCGACATCACCCAGAAATGGCAAAACGCAAAGCCGGTTATCCAAAATACTTTGTTTTTAACCAGTACGCTGCAGGGCAAGATTACCCGTCTTTACCTTCTTTCCGGAGAGCTTATCAGCGAGTGCGAAAGAAACATCAAAGCCTTTACCCAAAAAGCCTTCTTAAAAGAAGAACCCTACCTCTATCAAACCAAGCAAAATCATTACGCATTCAGCTTCACAGATGTTTTTAGAAAAACGAGTGATCGTGCTTTTTACTTGCTCACTTATTATTTTTCGAATACATGGACAACAAGGGCATGGAATATTTTAATCACATTAGCAATCTGGCTAATTCTGAGCAGACTGCTCCGAAATGTACAATCAAATCCTAACCACAATTCAAGTGGTATTATCGTGCTCAAGAAAAGCATACTCCTTAGCTGCATCCTGATTGCCTGTACCCTTGCTCCATTTATTTATGTATCACCACCGGCCATCTATGTAGAATTACTTTGGTACGTGATGGCTTGCATTACCCTTGTGCTAAACTGGGATAAGTGGACAAATACACTAAAGCAATACTGGCTTGGGTTCTTAGTGCTCATGCTCTTGTTTTCTATAGACAGCCTCTTGTTATTTTCGTCTTATGCTGAACGCTTTGGTTTAGCATTACTCAATATTGCAGCAATTGTGCTTGGTTATTTTATACAAAAGCACTTAAAGCGGTCGCAAAAAGATGATCAACCCATTTTCCGCTATGCGCTTTACTTCTTTATTGCGCTCAATGGCTTAGCAATTATATGTAACCTTTTTGGCAGATTCACTTTAGCAAAACTCTTCTCTTCAACATCTGACACATCTCTCGCATTAGCCATCACACTCGGAGTGATAAAAGAAATATTGCTGGAATCCATCTTCCTGTTAATTGAATCAAATAGGAAAAGCTTATGGTTCACATCAAGAGTAGAATTTGAGGACATCAGGAAAAAAATGGACCCGGTTTTAAAAATCACCGCAGTGATACTTTGGTTAATGACTGTGGCATGGGGCATGAATATCTACGAATTTCTAGCAGCAAGAATCGGGCAATTCATGAATGAGGAGTTGTCAATCGGAAATTTCCATTTCTCCCTGATTAACATCGCAATCTTTCTAATGATCCTTTGGGTATCCAACCTGCTTGCCGGATTGCTGACAGTTATTTTCAGGGATGAAGCATCTGAGTTTGCACTGAACAGAAAAAACAAGACAGGCTCCTGGATACTGCTCTTGAAATTGCTCATCTATATCCTTGGATTCTTCCTGGCAGTAAGTGCTGCTGGCATTCCTATTGACAAGATTGCCATTGTTATTGGTGCACTTGGCGTAGGTATCGGATTTGGCCTGCAGAACATCGTCAACAATCTGGTATCTGGCGTCATTCTTGCTTTTGAAAAACCAATGACCATCGGCGATGTTATTGAAGTAGGTAACAGAATGGGCACTGTAAAAGAAATTGGTATCAGAAGCAGTAAAATCAACACTTACGAAGGAGCAGAAATCATTGTTCCAAATGGAGAATTGATCTCATCCCAGTTAATTAACTGGACGAGAAATAATTCATACAAGCGTGTGGAAATTATTGTTGGTGTATCGTACAAAACAGATATCGCTGCGGCGAAAAAAGTTGCTGCGGATATCTTACATCAGCTGCCGGGCATTTTACATTATCCACATCCAGCCGTTTTACTGCATGAACTGGCAGACAGCTCTGTAAATCTTAGACTATTGTTCTGGGCTGAGAATTTCGATGAATGGACAAAACTCAAGAGCGAAGTCATTCAAGAAATCCTACAACAATTCAGTGCAAACAAAATAGAAATTCCATTTCCCCAAAGGGATATACATATTACTCATGAGGGGTAGCACTAATAGCCACCACTCATGAGTAAATGAAAAATTATGCATTGCCTGTTACAACAAGCAGGGCATATATGGCGCCTGGCAACCAGAAAAGCAAGGTCAACAAAAGGGAAATCCAGAACTTGGTTGTAACCTGGCCTTTCTCCTTAATAATTACTCCAACCGGTGGAATCAGTATTGCGAAAATGATGGCCAGCACTTGATTATCGCTAGACTCTCCAGCTGCTTTTGCAGCCTTCAATTCACGCAAAGCCTTTTTTGCTTCCTGCAAACGCTGCTTACGCTCTTTCTTACTGAGCGACTGAAATGACTGAACAGACTCTTTCAGCAGAATACTTTCTTCAGCACTTAATGTAGTTGAATCATCCATTGCAGGCTTGCTGAAAGCCGCTGCTTCTACAGATGGCGCTGCCAATAAGCCCAGGGCGAAGCATACAAAAACAAAGATCTTTTTCATAATAGGTGTGTTGGTACAATTTAAATATCGGAAAAACCGGATTTACCAGCAACAAATTATCCTGCTTCAGCAGTAAACAAACCGAAAAGCCTGTATCTTCCCACAAAGAATTATTAGCGCACATGAAAAGGTTTCTCCCATTATTTTTTTTATTCAGTGTTGCCTGCACCAGCACTAAGTTTATTGATCACGCAGAAAGTAATACCGCCAATATTCAGTTACCCTGGAAGAAAGTTCTGGTCGTTTCTGTGATGCCAGAGCAATATGATTCAGCCGCAGCCAGAACAGAGCGTACCATGCTGGAAGTTTTGACACAAAAAGGTATTCCAGCAGCAACAAGCACCAGCTTGTATGGCAACCGTGCTGCTCAACAAATGGGCAGAGACAATTTTGCACAACGCATAACCAATGATGGTTTCGATGGCGTTCTGGTAATACACCTCACCAATGTAGAGAAACAAGCGAATTATGATAAGGGTAGCAGTTTTGTTACCCCCAATTATTATAGAAACTATATGGAGTTCACCGGCCAGCTGTATAAAAATGTATATGAAAGTCCCGGTAAAGGCTTTCAATTCAGTAATCTCTACAGTGTTGAAACCAATTTTTACAGTCTGGCGGATAAGCAGTTAAAGTATACTGCTGGCAGTAAAGCGACTGATCCTGATAACAGAGCAGTTGCCGATTACTGTAACGCACTCGTAAAAGACATGCAAAAAAGAAAAATCATTTAAACACTGATATGAAACAAAAAATCATCTTTTGTTTTTGCCTGCTGCTTGCAGGTCAATTCACTTTCGCACAGAAAGCTCCTGCTATCAGGATGCATGTGTTGGGCAATTATGTGTTTGATGATGCCATTGATTCTTACTTTGATGTGGGCAACTATTACAGAGGTAAGATTATGGGTAATTTTCAGTGGGGTTTGGGATTGGAGGTGATGCCAAGAAGCAATTTTGGCGTTAGCATCAACTATTACAGACAGGATACAGATGTACCCCTCACCTATGTTAGCAATAACGGAGGTGTCAAAAGAAAGGATTTCAATACAGGCATTAACTATATTCTAATAGGAGGTAACCGTTATCAACCCATTGGCAAAAAAGCAGAAGCTTTTGGTGGCGCACAGGCTGGCCTGGCCATTATTAGTATCAAAAATCCTGACCCGGGTGGCAATGGAAGCTTAACTCGATTTGCATGGGGACTTCACGGCGGAGCTATCGTATGGGCTGCCAAATCAATTGGTCTGCGTTTTCAATTGCAATTGCAATCTGCTGTACAGTCGATTGGTGGTGGCGCTTATTTTGGCACCAGTGGTTCCGGCGTTGGTTTGTCTACCAACTCCTCTGTATTGCAATTTGGCATGGGCAGCGGATTGGTTTTCAAATTAGGCGGAAAATAATCCTACTGTTTCATCAAGGTTTTGCGTAAGCCAGCCTTTCTAAAGGTTGTGCCGAATAATATGCATCCAAGCCACAACTGGTTAGACTTCCTGCTTTGTGTAAGTCAATAAAACCGTCTGAGGCAATAAAGCTATCATCAACAAATACCTGCTCCACTGCACCAATCACAAAAAAAGTGTTGTTCAATTGAATGGGAATAATCTCTTTGAGGGATAAACAATATTGCACCCTGCTTTCTTGCACAAATGGCGCTTTAATACCTGCACGATATTGCGCAGCTAGTCCTGTTGCAAGAAACTCATCTGTATCCTCAGGATATTTTGCACTGGTCTGATGCGCCTGTTGATAGATGGCTTCATGTATATGATTAATGGTATAATAGCCAGTTTGCTGAATATTGCGAATGGTATCTGGCGCAGCGGCTAGCGGTCTGTTCACAAAGCCAATCAAAGCAGGATCTGCACCAAGATGTACAATATTGCTGAAGATGGCCAGGTTAGGAATACCATTCTCACTGATGGTGCCAATTAAGCTAACTGATTTAAAACCACTAAGGCTGTTCAGAAAATTAGCCCTGTAAAATCGATCCCATTTAACCCATTCGGCTTTAGTAAATTGTTGCTCCATTACTGTTCAACATTTGCTGCATCAAAAAGTTGCAATAAAAAAGCCCCTGCATTACTGCAGAAGCCGGGGGCAGAGAAACAAATACTTATTGTGGTAACAATGCCTTATTTACTGTTTCAAGTAACACGGTTTTGGGAACAGTACAAGTTGCTTTAACCCGAATGTCCTTACTGGAAGCGCCAATCAGCAAGCCATAAACACCAGGCTCAGCAATCCACTGAGAACTACTCTCCTGAAATGATGCCAATGCCGCAGCATCCAGCTTGAATTGCACAGTTTGAGATTCACCCGGTTTCAATAATCTGGTCTTGGCAAAACCTTTTAATTCTTTAACAGGTTTTGGCATATCCTTACCCGGCGCAGCAACATAGAGTTGCACAATTTCTTTACCGGCAGTTTTTCCTGTATTCTTCACGGTAACCTGAACTTGTAATTGTCCGTTCCAAACAGCAGTATTCAGTTTAAGGTTACTATAAGCAAAACTGGTGTACGACAGGCCATAACCAAAGGGATATGCCGTTGGTATGGATTGCTTTTCAAAAGCACGATAGCCAATGAAGATACCTTCCTTGTATTCTATCTCTGCTTTTCTTGCACGCATAAAACCTACTTGCATAGGCTCCCCATATTCCTTTCCTGGAAAGCCTTCAGCAGTTGGGTCGTCTTCAAACTTTACAGGAAAGCTCACCGCCAGTTTGCCAGATGGATTGACGGCACCACGCAGTACATCTGCAATTGCAGCCCCTGCTTCTTGTCCGGGCAACCATGCCAGTAAAATACCATCCACTTTATCGCGCCAGCTCACTGTTTCAATAACACCACCTACATTCAGTACCACAACAACTTTTTTTCCTTTTGCATGAAATGCAGCAGACACATCACTGATCAGTTGCTGCTCGGCTGAAGAGAGATAAAAATCATTTTCCTTTTTCCGATCCATGAACTCACCAGATATTCTACCAATCGTAATGATAGCCAAATCAGCATTGGTTGCACTTTCAATCAAAGCTGCACCAGGTTGTAATTCAGGGATACTGGGTGGCGGCAGAAACCAAGGACGGTCTTTGGGTAATTTATCCTTCTCCGCTTTGATATGTGCTTCATAAGCAGCTTGCACTGCTGGATCTAGTGTAATGCCGGCAGCACTTAAGCCCTGAGGCAGCGAAATGGTATACGCTTCATTTACATCACCACTTCCTGTACCGCCTGATACCAGATCATACGTGAAATTGCCAAATGCGGCAATACGCTTTCCAGCAGACATTGGCAATACACCTGATGCATTTTTCAACAAGACCATACCCTCAGCTGCTGCTTGACGCGCAATCACAGCATGCGCTTTCAAATCTGGTGTATTACTAGGTTGTGCTCCCTTAAATGATTGGGTGAGCTGTATATAACTCAAAAGTTTGTCTAGATTCTCGTCAATAACAGATTCAGCAAGTGTGCCATTCTTCACTGCATTGATGATGGCTTGCTCTTGCTGTGGTGTGCCAGGCATGAGTAATTCGTTACCTGCTTTCATCTGCGCAACGGCATCCATACCCCCAAACCAATCCGTCATGACCAAGCCTTTATAACCCCAGTCTTCACGAAGGATTTTCTTTAATAAATCTGGACTTTCAGAAGTATACGTGCCATTGATCTTATTGTAAGATGACATCACCGTCCAAGGCTTTGCCTGCTTCACCACCATTTCAAATCCCTTCAGGTAAATTTCCCTAAGTGCACGAGTGCCGATTTTGATATTGATGGTATTGCGGTTGGTTTCATGATTATTAACTGCGAAGTGTTTTACTGAAGTGCCAATTCCATTCGATTGAATGCCCTTCACCATGGCTGTGGCCATCGTTCCTGTTACAAATGGATCTTCTGCGTAGTATTCGAAATTTCTACCCCCAAGTGCATTACGTTGTATGTTCATGCCCGGACCAAGGATTACATCAACACCATATGCTTTTGCCTCACTACCCATGGCTTTCCCAACTGCATATAATACACTGGTATCCCAGGAGGAAGCCAGCAGAGTGGCGATGGGAAATGCAGTTGCATAATATGTTCTTTCTTCTCCCGGTCTTTTCGGTGAGATTCGCAAACCTGCAGAGCCATCGGCCACCACTGTTACAGGGATACCCAATGCAGAGATAGACGCAGTTGTACCTGCCGCACCGGGCACTTTGTCTTCTGTTTTACCAACAACCGGACCTTGATTGGCATCAGTAATACCCGGAATACGCATGCCCTGCCCTACCAATAAATCAACTTTCTGTTGCAAACTCATGGAACGAATAACAGCGGCATTGTTTTGCTTGCCCAATTGCGGCAATGCTTGCTGCGCATTACCGGTTTGTGCCAGTACAGCAAAGCAAAAGATAGAAAGTGATGTCCATTTCATACAGCAATTATTTGCTAATGAAATTCCTGAATTCAGGATAATTCAGGCCTGACGAATATCAAATTCCTGACAAAAACCGCATTATTTGACGAATGTCAATTACCGAAATAACATCATCTACTGCCCAAATGGCCACTACATATAATACTACGATTAGCTGATAAGCTTACTACTAGCACATTCACTAATAACTATACTAACGATTGAAGTACAGCCAGATTAGTCCACAAATCCTCTGACGAATCGTAGTTAACAGACGCTAGTTTAATCATCATATCAGTTACTCAACCCACGACTTTACTTATACTGGCTTAAGTACCACTACTAATTATAAACGAAACAACCACTAATACAAAAGTCAAATAAGCAGCGAATTGTCAGAACTAACACCAAATAAGCGCTCACTAACATAAAATCATCTTTCTCATCGAAATAGACTTTTTTTTAATCAATAATCCTAGCCATTTGTTCCAAATTGACCACACTCCGCCTAACGACTATGAAAGACATCAAAATTTTGATTTTAGAAGATGATGCCGAATACAGGAATAATCTTGCTATGCAGCTTACTAAAATCGGTTATGATGATTTCAACATACTTATGGCAGGCAGCATCAAAGAGGTTCAGGCCATAGCGCATTCTTTCGAAGCTGATATAATTCTTATTGACTTGCAAATTGAAGACTGTCACGGGCTATCTACCTATCAAAAGGTAAATACAATTTATCCCAACGCAACATTTATTGTACTCTCTGGAAATAATGACGAAGAACTGGCTTTAGACATTGTAAAGCAAGGCGCTCAGGATTATTTGCTTAAATCTGATATAGACGCAAAGATTCTGTACAAAAGCCTCCAATACAGCAATGAAAGAAAGGCACTATACCATAAACTAAAGTCTTCAGAAGTTACGTATAAAAACATCTTCAATCAATCACCGCTGCCAATGCTGGTAATCACCGGCTCTGAAAGAATTATTGAAGAGGTAAATGCGGCAGCAACAGATTTATATGAGATGTCTGCAAGTGAAATGATTGGAAAAACCTTACATAGTTTACAATCAGCTGAAGCAGATTGCGATTTGCAAGGAAATATTGACCATTTCTCAAATGACTTCACCGTTAACCAAATACACCGAAGCAAGACAAACAAAACACTCTACGTTCAGATATTTGGGAAGGAGCTTCAATGGATTCATGAAAAATACATCTGTCTCATTGTAGATAAGACAAAAGAAAAGCACTTTGAGGAAAACAAACTCAAACTAATTGCAGATGTACAAGAAAATGAAAAAAAGAAAGTAGCCCTAGAACTGCATGATGGCTTGGTACAAACCCTCGGTCTTTTAAGTATCCAGTTTGGCTGCTTCAAATTCAACGACAGTCAAAAAGAGCAACAAGATCAATTCCGAAATCAGCTAAAAGACGCTATTGATGAAACACGCATACTGGCGTACCACTTATCTCCACTTGATCTGGATGAAGGCTTGTTAGAAGGATTTATTAAACTCATAAAGCGTATAAACAGAACAGGAAAATATTCTGTCACTTGTGAGATTCTGGACAACGTGAAAGAAAGTGATCTTGGCCAGGTGGATAAGTTCAATATCTACAGAATTGTACAAGAGTTTTTAAATAACTCCACAAAGCACTCCGGTTCAACAAGCTTTTCACTGAAAATCAGTAAAAATGAGCAAAACAATGTGCTTATAACTGCTGAAGACTTCGGATGCGGCTTCGATCTGTCGCAAGACGGAATTGGATTAGGTATCAAAAAAATACTTCACAGAATAGAAATAGGCAAAATCCGTGGCGGTATAACAAGCGAAATTAATCAAGGCACAAAACTTCAACTGATATTAAACAACTAAAACATGTACGAATTCAAATATGCGATAGTCTGTATAGATGATGATCCAAGCATATTACAAATGCTTAGTCTTCAACTTGAGAAAATCATTCAAAAGAAATCAACCCTGCTAGAATACTTCACAGACCCTGAAGAAGCCTCAAAAAATATTGGCCTATTGGCCAAAGAGCAAATCGATGTGATTTTCATCATCGTTGATTATCAAATGCCCAATTTGAATGGTGGCGAATTGATCAAAATGATAAAAGAACAATTCCCGAACATCAAGTGCGTAATGCTATCTGGCCAGGCAAATGCAATTGTTGTAGATGACCTGGTAAATGAAAATCTGCTTGATTATTTCATACCAAAACCGTGGGATGAAGCAGACTTAGTAAAAGTTATTCAGCCAATTATATCAGATGTTTATGGTGATTAAAATCAAATTACCCTTTCCAATCTTTCTTTTGCTCATCTTGTTTTGCCTACCGCAGGTAAAACTACTTGCGCAGCTTTCGAATACGACATTCAGAGGATTTGGCCATATTGAGTATACGCTCAAATATCAAGATCACGCAGATTCGTATTTCTCACTCGGAGAACATGACTTGTTTGTGACCTCAAAAATCAATGACAAATTCAGTTTCCTCGGCGAATACGTAATCAGGTTCAACAGCGGATCATCAACAAATTATCTGCCCAGTATTGAAAGAAGTTTTATCAAATACAACTATCGTTCTAACAAAAGTATTTTGCTTGGCAAAGTGCATACTCCTGTGAATTACTGGAACGACGTGTATCATCACGGCCGCCTCTTCTTCCCTACCATTGACAGGCCGAATATTTTTAATTTCTTAGTTCCGTTGCACACCCTTGGCCTTCAAATACAGGGACAGAATATTGGAGAAAAGAATTTTGGCTATGATATCGTTATCGGTAATGGAATTTCCTCAAGCGATGTTTTTAATGACAACTTGGACTTATCACTCACAGCCGCTGTGCATTGGAAACCACGTGACGGATTAAGAATTGGTGCTTCTTATTACTATGATTTTCTTGACAACAATGTGGCTGGAGCACATAGCGGACATGGTGGACCGAGACCGCACTACAACGGTCCATTATACAAAGGCACTGTGAACTATCACTTATTTAGCTTCTCGTATGCAGACTTTAATGATAAATATGAATTACTGAACGAGTTTACCTACAATGTAGCCGCAACTGACACATTAGGAAGCGCAAACAATTTTGCGAACTTCTTGTACGCAGGTTATAAAATAACCCCAACGAAAATTCCCTATGTGTTTCTAGACTATATGAATATCAGTAAGCGTGACTTACATACATATCCATTTATCAATAATAAGATAGGTATCGGCTTCAAAAAAGAGTTCACGCCGCTCGTATGTCTCAAGAGTCAATTAGAGTATAATATTAGTAAATCACCAGGCACACACGATCATTCGATTTCACAGTATGGCCTACGTATTCAATTAAGCTATGGTTTTTAGACTACTATCATTACTGCTACTTATTTCCACATTGTCTAAAGCAAGTGGAATAGGCCCTGATGAGCCAAATATTGTCGTAATCGGGAATAAGACAACCTATCACTATTCCAGTATTAAAAATATTAGAGAAATATTTAGAGGCAAGTATGCGCTTTGGCCAAACGGCATTAGCGTAACTGTAGTACTGCCGGCCCCAAAATCAGAAGATGCTGAAGAGATTGCCAAGTATTTATATAATAATACTGCTGTATGGATGCAGAAGTACTGGCTGTCTCTAGTCTTTCAAGGTAGAAGTAACCCACCAATATTCTTAGATACTGATCAAGAGATTATTGATTATGTGAAGAAAACAGAGGGAGCAATTGGCATATTGAAAACAGACACCCGAAAAATACCTGAACCGCTTTTGATACATCTGCAATAACTATGTTTGAGACTCCATATAAACTCAGGTACAGTATCTGGCTGCCATTTTCTCTGTTTATTATCTTACTGGTAGTAATAATAAGTGTTTACTATCCCATACAGCAAGAGAATCTATTCAGAGAGAATAAAAAGAAACAGCTAACAGAGCTATCTAAAACAGTAGCACTCGGTGTTACTATCTCCTTAGACATAAATAATTATACTGGCCTTAAGAAAACAATTGATTTTGTTACACAAAGTAGCGACTTCGAGTTTGCCGCAATTGTTTCCATAGATTCTGCTACCAAAAAGGAGACCTTATTCACTGTTTTTCCTGAAAACTATTCCAAGTACGTTTTTACAAGAGATAATACAAAGTTCTTGTATGCGGAGAACGACTTCAAGTCAAAAAATATGTCTGGCAGGATTATACTTGCCGCCTCTCAAAAAACCATCAACAATGCAGTAATTGAAATCAATACACCAATTTATTTCATTCTAGCCATTGCGCTGGCAATTATGCTGATCGTCAATTTTTTAATCGCACGGAAAATAGCTAAGCCTATTCTCGAATTAACCGAAGCATCAAAAACACTGAGCAAAGGAAATTTCGAAATAGAAATCAATATTAATGATGAGATTGAAGAGCTTCAACAATTAGGTCTTTCGCTTGACACACTGAGAAAAGGACTTCAGGAAGAACGCAAAATCAATGTAGAATTAACGAATAGCCTTGAGGAGACCGTAAAAATCAGGACCAAAGACCTTAGCATAGCAAGAGAAAAGCTGGAAGAGGCAAGCAAGATTGCACAATTAGGCCAGTTCGAGTACAGATTTGAAGATAAATCCTGGTCAAGCAGCGTGCTGCTTGACAGAATTCTTGGCATCAACGCCAATTATCCAAAAGACTTTTTATCACTGATGGAGCTCATCCATCCAGATGATAAGCGGGAGTTTATGCGTGCCCTTTGGAAATGGAGTGTAGGTAATTCAGATTACAAAGTGGATTTCAGATTACTGAAAGGTGAGAATAATATCCGCTGGATAACTGCCAGAGGAAAAGTTGAATATAATATATACAGTAAGCCTGTTTCGATATCTGGCGTATTTCAGGATATTACAGAACGAAAAAACTATGAGGAAGAAATCAATAAGCTTTCCATGGTTGCCCGACACACTTCAAACCTCGTAATTATTTCAGATGAAAAGAGAAGAATTCAGTGGGTCAATAAGAGCTTCTACAACCTAACAGGCTATACAACAGAAGAAGTAATTGGGCAAACACCAAAAATGTTCCAATTCGAGAAAACCAATCCAGACACGGTTAAATACATCAGAGAGAAGCTAGACGCCGGCGAAAGCGTTATCAAAACAGAAATTTTAAACCGGGGTAAATACGGCAGAGAATATTGGTTAGAACTAAATATTGTACCAATTTTTAATGGCAACAATGACATTAGTGGTTACATCGCTGTAGAAACAGATATTACAGAAAAGAAACACCTCATTGAATCATTAAAAAACAATCAGGACAAACTGAAACAAGCTAATGAGAGTCTGGAAATACGTGTATTGGAAAACACCAGAAAAAATCTTGATTTATCAAAATCTTTAATTGAACAAGACAAGCTTGCAACGATAGGTGAGATCTCTGCCGGCATAGCCCATGACTTAAATACACCACTTGGTGCAATCAAAGTAGGTGTAGAGAATATTAGCTCTTCTTTTGAGGGATTACTACAACTACAGCTATCAAAATGCACTGAGGAACAGAAGGAATTTGCAGTTAGGTACACAAAGAATAAGCATTCAGAATTGTTTGTTGGCGGACTTCAATTAATCAAGGAAAAAAAGGAGATGATTGAGATTCTCAAAAAGAATTTCACCAATGCCGATGAGCAATATGAAAAAATTGCAGAGTTAATTGTTCGCTGCAGAATTAAGCCAACTGAAATGGAAGAAATAAGGTATGTCATGAGCTGTAGTAATAAAGAAGATATACTCTCTCTGATATACCATTTACAAACCATTTATAACATATTCAATACAATTAAAAACTCTGTAGACAATGCAGGGAGGGTTTTGAAAAACATTGGTTCGTTCATAAAAGCAAATAATTCTTTAGAAAAACAAAAAGTCAATATTTATTCAAATATTCAAACAGTACTGAACATATTTAATTACGAGCTTAGAAAAGATATCTCTGTAAAGTTTGATGTAGACCAGCAATTGCACATTAATGGGTATGGCATCAAGCTTTTCCAGCTTTGGTCCAACCTTATCAAGAATGCAATAGAAGCAATGGAAGGCCAACAGGATAAAGCACTTTCCATCACTTCAAAAGAAACTGAGGAGCATATCATCATCAATGTGCAAAATAATGGCCCGGAAATTCCTGGTATGATTGTAGATAAGATCTTTAGAAAGTTCTTTACGACCAAACAGAACAGAAACGGAACCGGCCTAGGCCTAAGTATTGTAAAGAATGTAGTAGATGAACATGGCGCCAAAGTAGATGTTACTTCAAACCAGGATTGTACTGTATTCAGTATTTACTTTAAGAAGCTATCTATTCAATCATAGTTCTCTGTTGCTCATTTTGCACTGCAACTGAGAAAATAACGCCATTGATTTGACTACCAAACATACTGGAGTCGTAATTGGCGTACTCGCCTACTTCGTACACCCATATAAACTCGCCAGTGCGGTTAATTAATCTATAAGCACATTCATATCTTCTTCGCTGTGTAAATGCCAAATCCATTTTTTGGATAATTGCTGCCTCATCATCAGGATGTATTAGGCTCACGTAATTTATGCCCATAACTCCAAGCAGATCTTTCGGCTGATATCCTATCAGTTGCTCTATATAATCGCTGATAAACGAAATCTGGTAATGCTTTGTACGAATCGCTGTAAACACAGCACCTGGAATATTCTGTACAATCAGGTTCATTTGCTTATTCCGCTCGAGAAGCGCGTTTTCGGCTATTTTCTTCTCGGTAATGTCATGAGCAATTATATGTATATAAGATTTCTCCTTAATCTTCATTTCACTGCAAAACAGTTCCACGTCCCTTATCTGTCCATAATTGATATGCTGCCTAAGCTCTGCTCTTTTGAGTTTACTTGTGAGTATTGCATTATACTGATCCAGTAATTGATCAGAAGAAACACAGGTATCCCAGAAATTTTTGGCAAGCATCTGCTCTTTTTTCCATCCATAAAATTTCTCACTTGCAGGGTTTGCATCCAGAATCATCCCTGTACTGGCTTCTATCAAGAGCATTGGTGATTCGTTATTATAAAACAACTGCCGGAAGCGCTCTTCACTTTCCTGGAGTGCTATTTGTGCCTCACGAATTGAGGTAATGTTCACACCATAGCCTACCACGTGTGTTACTTCATTACGTTCCCCTAAAATGGGATACATATTTCTAATAATGTAATCCTTGCCTCCCTCCTTATTCACCAACACTTCTTCCCAAGACTCAACTGTCTTCGTATAAACAACTTTTTGAAAGACTGCTTTTCTTGATGTTGCAATTTCTATAGGCTTATTACGAAATACACAATAATCCTCATCTGTTCGTCCA